>JACRIG010000054.1 GCA_016215715.1 Candidatus Peregrinibacteria bacterium
GCGGACATGCAGCCACCACAGAAAACAGGCAAAAACCGATTCGCTGTCGGTGAAGAGCGTTCCCCCACCGAACACGACGGCATCGCAGTGCCGGAGGGCTTTGATAGTCCTGAACCACTTCGTTGTGAACAACGACCGCGGGCCGGCGGGTAATCGGGGAAGTTCGTCAGCTGTCGGCCGGGCGGATACCACCTGCCATTCGATCTCCGGAAAAGATTTCAGAAAATAGGAGCGCAATGCTTCGTCTCCGAAGTTGCCCGTGCCGTAGTTTCCGATGAGAACGCAGCGCATGGGAATAGAGTAGCACGGCCATCTTGGCCGTGCGTACGGGCCGGATGCCCGTACTACTTTTATGCGGCTTTCTCTTCATTCTTCGCTTCATCTTTCACTTCTGTCGCTTCTGTGCCCTTTGTCTCTTTCATCTCCGGCGCCACCGCCACTGCAAACTCATCATCTGTCGTGAACCGCTCACTGAGACGCGCTGCCTTGCCGCTGCGGCCACGGATGAAGAAGAGCTTCGCCCTGCGGACTTTGGCGACCTTCTTCACATCGATTTTTTCGATAGTCGTGGCATGCATCGGGAACACTTTCTCGACACCGATGCCCGAGACGACGCGCCGGACCGTGAAAGACGCGTCCGTCGGGACATGCCCGTTGTGGACGGAAATCACGAGTCCCTCGAACATCTGAATTCGCTCCTTGCCGGATTCCTGAATCTTCTCGTGGACGCGCACGGTGTACCCCGGCTCGATGGCCGGAATAGTGCGCTTAAAAGGTACCGCCTGATCCTTGAGAATCGGTGAGGGCATAGGGAAGTGGAAAGAGCTTACTGATGAGCAAAGGGGCTGTCAAAGGCAAAAGCTTCTCCTTAATCCCCTCTCCCCGATCCCACTCCCCTCATCCCAACCTTCTCCCAATGGGAGAAGGAGTATTATTTCGCCGTCGCCTCCTCGATCTGCTTCTGGAGTGTATTGCTGATAATGAGGTGCCTCGGGTCATTGAGGATTTCGAGGACGAAACGGTCCTTGAGGCTGAGTCGATAAAGGAAATCCGCTTCGGTGAAGATCGAGTACTTCACATATTTGAGCGAAGGGTCCTGTGCGAGCAACGCTTCAATCACTTCTTTCTTCACATCACCCACAAGCAACAAGTCCACCTTGCTTTCGGTGCCGGAGAAGCTTCCGGCAAGCAGGAGCAGTTTTACGTTCGGAAGCGTGCGGAGGCTTGCGACGAAGGGGCTTTCCCCCTGCACGGCTTTGCTGAAGAGGCTGCGCAGATCATTGTAGAGCACGAATTCCGTGTCGACGCGGTAGTACTTCTTGCGGTTCTTGTGACGCGCCTTCACGAGCCCCACGCGGCGGAGGTTCTCGAGCTCGCGCCGGATGGAATTGATTTGCTCGCTCAGGAGCCGGGTCAGTTCGCGGATGAAGTACTCCTCTTCCGGATGGAGCAGGAACGTCGACAATAATTTGACCCGCGTTTGCGAGCTGAAGAGAGCCTTGAGAACGGAAGCGGTCGACATGTTCACAAAGAGTACTCATGAGCACACAGGTAGTGCAAGAAAAGTACTCAACTGATTGAATACATGATTTATTCTATAATTTTGGCTTATTTAAGGCAAAATTATGATTTTTAATGATACAATTCATAATCTATTGAACACAATTTATACTCACTTAAAAGAACGATTCATGGTGTAAGAATACTCATCATGCCGAAAAACACTCAATTGTTGCAGGAAGTATTAATAGCACTGCAACACATCCCTGAACCCTGAGAATTGTCGAAAAACGCTGAAAATGCTATTATTATCGGAATGTCCCACATCAAAACAATCGCTTCTGCCGGCGCTCTGGGATTGCTGCTCTGCTTCGTTCACTGGACCGGCGGAGAGCTGGTTCCGCTCGCTCATGCGCAGGCAATTAATTTCCCGAACGGCACCGAACAGGCGATCGCGGATATCATGGGGAAAATAATTATCGCTCTCAATGTACTGACATGGGTTCTCTTCGTCTTCCTCAATTTTCTCCTCGATCCGGAGTTCATTTTCGGGGGAGGCAACGGAAGCCTGCTACGGATCCTCAACGAGATCTGGCAGCTGGCCCGCGACCTCATGAACGTCATCTTCGCGCTCATCCTCGTCGGGGCCGCCATCTACACCATCGTCACGGCGAAGAAGGAATTCCTCAGTGAACACGGACCGAAATTCGTGATGGCGGTCGTCCTCGTCAACTTCTCGTGGTTCCTGCCGTTCGTCGTCATCGACGTCGCGAACATCGGCGCCGCCACCGTCTACAATATTCCCTCGCTCCTCAATAACCAGCCGGGCGCGCAGTGTTTCTACACCCGATCGACGCCGCCCGCTCCCGCTGCCGCGTTGCAGTGTCAGAACACAAACCAGGCGAACGTCATGCGCTGTCCGTGCATGGGCGTCACGGACGTTCAGTTCTTCATCGATACAGCGGCACAGGTTACTGCGTACCAGAACAACGGCTACACCTGCCCGCTCGGGCAGGTCCTCTGTTACAAGCAGCAGCGACTCGACATGAATGCCGTCGCGCCCTTCTCGGGCGTGCTCAACGGTCTCATCGTCAACCATGCCCGTCTGGCACAGCTGGCACAGGTGCCGCAGCCCGCCCCTGCCGCCGGCCCCAACCCCACGAGTCGCATGATCATGTTCGTCATCAAGGAAGCGCTCGTCGTCCTCATCCACGTCGCCATCGCCTTTCCGTTGCTGGCCATGACCATCGCGTTCCTCATCCGCATTCCAGTCCTCTGGATCACGATGGCCTTCATGCCGTTCTACTTCCTCGATTTCCTGATGGGCGGCACCTTCGAGGAATTCACACAGGGCTACGGCAAAAAAATCATGACGACCTTCGTGAAGGCGGCGTTCCTCC
>JACRIG010000049.1 GCA_016215715.1 Candidatus Peregrinibacteria bacterium
GAGCACCGTCAGCTGCATCGTGACATGGTGCGTATGAATCTGGACTGGCACACGCAGAATGAGGCAGGAAAGGGGACGCCCGTCTATGATCAGGAATACAGGATTTTCCGCCAACAGATGAATAAAATACATCGTCAGTTCCACAGGTTCATGGAGCAGGGCGGCATGCCTGAGGTGATGCCGGAAGAACCGATGCCCGAACCCCTCCCACCGTCTCTGTCGATGGAATCTTCTCCGGCGAACGCTCTCAGGACGATGCGCATGCAACAGACTGTCGTTCCGGTCGTGGTCACGCGAAAGGCGGTGAGTCGACCGAGTCGCCGGATAATCGTCGGTGAGCAGCAGGCCAGAAATCTGCGCTGGATGCAGAGCCATTGAGCCACGACTTTCGCATACTTTTTGCAAAAAAGAGAATCTGTCCATGATTCTCTTTTTTGCTTGCAGAAGGGCTTAAGGCAAATTTTCCATTCTCCTTTCATGGTGGAGTAGAATAGGAAATTGCCTTCCCCCAACCCTCATGCCCGCCCGCACCACCCTCCGGCCGAAAAAGAAAACTGTCGTGAAGAAGGCGAAGAAACGCGGACCGGCTCTAAAAATTCTCGGGCGCGTCGTCCATTACTACGACCGTCTCGGCGTCGCCATCGTCGAGCTCGCTGCCCCCATGAAAGTCGGTGATACCGTGAAGATGAAACGCGGAGAGAGCGAATCGCTGCAGGAAATTCACTCGCTACAGATTGACCACACCCCCGTTACGAGTGCCAAGAAAAAAGCCGTCGTCGGTCTGAAGGTTGATCAGGAAGTCGCTGAGGGGACGCTGGTTATGAAGCCGTAGCGCTGGCTACTTCCCCGTCCGTGCTTCCAGCTGAGCGTACCCCGTGAACGGCCGGTTCGCGATGTGCTGTTCGAGGCGGAAGAGAATTTCGTTGAGATCCGGACTCGTCATCGGCTGGTCGAAAGTGAGGATCGTCCGCGGGATGGCGCCGCGATACTCGAGCGCCTTCACGTACGTGGCGTACCACGGCATGCCCTGAGGGAGTCCCGCCACTCTCTGGACGCCGAGCGCGCGGGTGATGATCTTACTTGCCTCCGCGAAGTTGAGCTGCCGTGCCGGCCGGAAGGACCCGTCGCCGTAGCCCTGAATGATGCCGGCGCGCATCGCGATGCAGAGCTCAGCGGCTGCAGGGTGGGTGACGGACACATCGGTGAAGAGGAGGCGGTACTGCGAAGGGGAGAGTTTGGAGAAGCAGTTCCCGATCGTCTTTGCGTCATACAGCGTATCGATCACTCTCTTCACGAAGTCCCCGCGGGAAACGGGAGCCTGCGGTCCGAAGGACAATGCTTCCGCGGCGAAGGCCGTGTTCGGGAGGAGAAGAAAAAGAGAAACGATGCCTGTGACAAGACGGGGGGTGTGCATAGGAGGCGGATTGTCCCATGAGCTGTACAGGGGTGCAAACACCTTTTGTACACACATTGTAGTCGGTGCCGCCGGGCAAGGGTATCTGCTACAGTGCGCGCATTACCTTCTTCTTTTTCCTTCATGACCTCCCATACGCGCGCGTACGCCGCTGAATTCCTCGGCACGGCGATTCTGACGTTGCTTGTCTCACTCTCACTCGTGCGGACCCTGCTGGTGCCGACCCCGATCATTGCGGGTCTTACCCTCGGCATGATCGTCTTTGCGTTCGGACCGGTGAGCGGTGCGCATGTGAACCCCGCAGTCACGCTCTCGCTCCTCAGCATCAAAAAAATCACACCGCGCGATGCCGGATACTACATCCTCGCGCAGATCGGCGGTGCGTTGCTTGCGATGCTCCTGACATTTGCTCTCACAGGCATGATTCCGGCTCTCTATCCGAAAGACGCCGTCGATCTACACACACTGCAGGTTGTCCTTGCGGAAGCCTTCGGGGCCTTCGTGTTCGTGAGCGGCATCTGTGCTGTGGTCTACGGAAAGGTGAAACCGGAATTCGGCGGCTTTGTCGTCGGTGGATCACTTCTCATGGGCATCCTCCTCGCTTCCGGTATCAGTAACGGTGTGCTGAATCCTGCAGTGGCACTCGGCATCGGGTCGCTGTCGGTCAGCTACGTCGTCGGTCCGATTCTCGGAGGAGCCGCCGCCGCGTGGATGTACCGATGGATTATAAAGTGAAATCTTCCCGATAATTTCGCAATAGTATCATGAACTCAGACCATAAAAACGTTGCCGGACTTCTCGTGATCCGCTTCGCAGTCACGATCCTGCTCGTATGGGCCATGACGACGTATCTCGACACCTACTTCTACGTCGGGGGCAGCTGGCGCGCGTACATTGTCATCGCAGCACTCGTCACGCTCCTCAATTTTCTGGCACGGCCGGTCATCAAAATCGTCCTCGCACCGCTGCACTTCGTCATGAGCGCTCTCGCGATGATTCTGACCAATACGTTGTTCATCTGGATCGTCGGACAGATCTCACTCAAATTTGATCCTTCTATCGTAACGCTCGACATTCGCGGATGGACCGGATGGCTCATCGCCGCGGCTGTTTTTGGAATCAGCAACTGGTTGCTGACCCATTAATCACAAAGATTTATTCACGAAGTCATTCAGCACCCACGTGACGCCCTTCACGGCCGCGTTCACCGGCATCTCGTGGAAAGAGGAGACGACACCGAATTCGGCGTCGGCATTCTGCCAGCCGAAAACGATGAAGCCGGGGACGCCGAGTTCGTGCAGGAACTGCTCGCACTTGGCCTGAATTTCGGTGTTGTCAGGTATTGGCATGCACACATTTTACCACTCAGGGTGCATAAAAATTGCATAGTTTTTACAGTTTTTTTGACTTCATGCACAGCGTCACGCCTCGGTCATCACCAATCGTAACTGCGTGCTTCTGCCCTTCGTAAGGCCCAAAAGTCACGCCCGCTTCCTGCATGATGAGCGGGCCGAATTTTTTCAGTAAGTCTGATCCGATTTCCTTTTCATCCATGCCGACGGTCACGCGGTCGCCGAGTTCGTACCCTTCGTCTTTCCGCAATTTCTGGATCGCACGAATGAGGTCGCGCGCTTCGCCTTCCATGGTGAGCTCCGGCGTGAGGCGCGTATCGAGACTCACGACAATGCCGCGGTCGGCCGCGACTCCCGAGCCTTCGCGACCCTGATAGATGATGGCGACTTCGTCGGGGCCGAGGCGTTCGTCGAGAATCAGAATCTCGCCGTTCTCTTCGACGCTGAATTCTCCCTTCTTTCCTGCGACGATCACATCCTGCACGCGGGCCCCGAGACGCGGGCCGACTTTCCGCGCGTCGACCTGCGCAATAGCATGACCAAGCGTTCCCGGATCTTCCACGAAAATGATTTCTTTCACGTTCAGTTCCTGCCGGAGGAGATCGCGGTCTTCCTCACTCAGCGCTGTTTTCAGCAGTGCATCCGGAACAGCAACGGACGCGCTGACGAGTGGCTGACGCACTTTTACCTTCGTGTCGCTGCGCACTTTCATGCCGAGGGAAACAATCGCGCGCAGCATCCGCGTGCGCTCCAGAATCATTTTTTCTTCCTTCGTGAGGGTACGGGGCTGTGGCCAGTCGGTGAGATGCACCGACCCGTGCTGGCGAGCCGCGAGATTCAGATACATCGCCTCGGTCACGAACGGACAGAAGGGAGCGAGGAGCTGTGCGATGGTGATGAGGACATCGTAGAGCGTGTTGAGCGCGTGAATGCGATCCTGCTCATGATCTTCAATATGTGCTTCGGCAGCATCGATGTTTCCTTTTCCCGCAAACCTGCGTCGCGAGAGACGGATGTACCAATTCGTAAGCAAATCGACAGTTTCGTGTAATTCGCTGCACGTAGCTGAAAGGTCGTACCCGTCGAGCTCCTTCGTCATCCGGTTTACGAGATCCTGCACTTCGGCCCGTATCATCCGGTCGAGCGGGTGAGGGGAGTGACTGCGGTCCGTGACCGGTTCGAATGTTGCCGCGTTCGCGTAGGTGATGAAGAAGCTGTAGGAATTCCAGAGCGGCAGTACGACCGAACGGACGATTTCCTCGACGTACTTTTCGGAGAAGCGCAGATCTTCCGCACGGACGGCCGGTGAACTCATCAGTGAAAACCGCAGCGCGTCAGCCCCGTATTTTTCGACGACCTCCATCGGATCGGGATAGTTTTTCAGCCGCTTGCTCATTTTCTTGCCGTCCTCCGCGAGGACGATGCCGTTCACGACGACGTGTTTGTACGGGGACGCATCGAAGAGTGCCGTCGACAGAATCATGAGCGTGTAGAACCATGTCCGTGTCTGATCGACGCCCTCGGCGATGAAGTCGGCGGGGAAGCCGGGGGGAAGGACTTCGGACTTCGGACTTCGGACTTCGGACGTGGAATTTTTCAGTTTCATTTGCCCTCTGTCCGATGTCCTCTGTCCGATGTCCTTGAAGGGAAAGTGGGCGGCGGCGTAGGGCATGGAGCCGCTCTCGAACCAGCAGTCGACGACTTCGGGAATGCGTCTGAGAGGGGGGTGAAGCCGAAGCGTGACCGTGTCGCAGTTCCCGCGCTTCACGGCTTCGGTGGCGTCAAAGTAACTCAGGTTTTCGATTGCGGTATGCAACCAGTGCATGAACCCGCCATGACCGACGAGGAGTACTTTTTTCCCGGGGTAACGCTGCAGGATATGTTCGATGATGTCCTGTGCCCGTTTGAGACACTGCATGACACTCTCTCCTCCCGGCGGCGTGCGGTAATCGACGTTCGGATGAATGCCTTCGTACGCGGGAGGATTTTCCCTCCGGACATCATCCTGCGTTCGTCCGCTCCAGGAGCCAAGATCGCGCTCGCGGAACAGAGGATTTTTTTCTGCAACCGGAATGCCGAGTGCTTTCGATACAACTTCTGCAGTCTCGACTGCACGCGTGAGATGGGACGAGAGGATGACGTCGAATTTTTTTCCTTTCATTTTCTTCGCAAGTTCCGCGGCCTGTGCGCGGCCGTCTTCATTGAGGGGGAGATTCTGTTCACTACCCTGCACGATTTTATTCCTGTTGTGATCCGTCTGCCCGTGCCGCGCGAGTGTGAGTTCGACGGAATTTTTGGATGGCGATCCCTGCCATATGACGGTATCGACGGTTTCTTTGTGCAGATCCATCTGGGCCTCCGTCGCGTGATCGTAGAAGAATGCTTCGGGAGCGGCGTAGCCGGGGAAAGGCTGGTGGCTCAGCTTCAGGGGGTCTTCCTTCGTGAAGAAGTGGCGGATGTTGATCACAGGATCCGCGTGCGTGACGATGACGATATGTTCGCTTCTGTGACGGGGAAGGATCTCTGTAAGAAAATCCGCGACGCGCGACTGCACCTGCGACCAGCTTTCCATGCCGGGAAAGTGGAAGATGCTTTCCGGTGAACTGTCCTCGATTTTTTTGTTGCGTTTGAGGACGAGGAGACTCAGGTCACTGAAGTCGATCGTCTTTCCCTCGTAGTCACCGAAGCCGACTTCGCGCAGACGTTCGTCCGTCACGATCCGCGCTCCCGTTTTTTCCGCTATGCACTGCGCCGTCTGCTGGCAGCGTGCGAGAGGCGAGGCGTAGATCACGGCGACGTCGGTATCTTTCAATGCCGCCGCAGTTGCTTTTGCCTGATCTTTGCCCTGCTTCGAAAGATCCGTCCCCGGCAGTTTCCCCTGATACACGGGAATCAGATTTCCCTCACTCTCGCCGTGCCTGAGCACCGTGAGTTTCGTGAAGCGCATTTTCGCGTGGGCCATCAGATCGTCGCGGCCGCTGATCACTTCCATGTCACCATTCTCGTTTCGCCAGATGGGGAGCGGCGTTCCCCAGTAGCGGTTGCGGGAAATCGCCCAGTCGCGCGCGCCCTCCAGCCACTTGCCGAAGCGTCCGTCGCGCAGATGCGAGGGCACCCACTCCGTCGTCTTCGCGTTTTTCAGCATCTTCGCCTTCAGTGATTCGACTTTGATGAACCACGACGACGTCGCGTAGTTAAGGAGCGGCGTGTCGCAGCGCCAGCAATGCGGGTAGCTGTGGTTGATCGTGTAACTCTTAAAGTGCCGGCCGATCTCCTTCAATTTCTCAATGATCACTTTATCCGTTTTCATCTGATCGCCCTCCGGTTTGATCTGCATCCCCGCGAAGTCGTGGACCTCGCTGTAGAAGCGGCCGTCGACGCCGAAGTAATGGAGGAGATCGACACCCAATTCTTTTGCGATCAGGAAGCCATCTTCGGAGTTCGTATTCGCAAAGTGGACGATGCCGGTTCCTTCATCTTCGCTCACTTCCGGATGAAAAATAATCGTAAAGGCCGCATCGCCGAATGTTTTCGGTTTCTTCGTTCCTACAGTTGAGGGCATCACCGTATCGATGAAGTAATCAAACGGCGGAACATATTTCTTTCCGACGAACTTTTTCGCGTCGATGGTTCCTGTGACGGTGTGCGCACGGTCTTTGAAGACAGTCGCCGCAAGTTTCTTCGCGACGATGTAGGTGCGGTCATCACCTTCCTGTTGCACACTTACATATTCGATTTCCGGACCGAGGCCGAGCCAGAGATCTCCCGGCAGAGACCATGTCGTTGTTGTCCATGCCAGCAGAATAGTATTCGGATCATCGACTAGTGGGAACGTCGCAATGGTGGACATGTCGGTCCGGTCCGCGTAGCCCTGCGTCACTTCGAAATTACTCAAAGGCGTCACGCACCGCGGACAGATGTGCATCGGCTTGTGGCCTTCGTACAGCAGTTTTTTCTTGTGGAGTTCGCTGAATGCCCACCACATGCTCTCCATGTACTCAGGGTCCATCGTCCGGTAATCCCAATCCATGTCGACCCAGCGGCCGGTGCGCTCAACGACGGTCCGCCATTCCTTTGTGTACCGCTGCACCGATGCACGGCAGAGTGCATTAAACTTCGCGACGCCCATCTCTTCGATCTCCTGCTTATTTTTTATCCCGTGTTCTTTTTCGATCAGATTTTCAATGGGGAGGCCGTGACAGTCCCATCCGAAACGGCGCTGCACCTGATCGCCGCGCATTGTCCGGTACCGCGGGATCACATCCTTGATGGTCCCCGCGAGCAGGTGTCCGTAATGAGGAAGTCCCGTCGCGAACGGCGGGCCGTCGTAAAAACTGAAGACGGGCCCTCCTTCTCTTTCCGCAATGGAGCGGTGAAACATGGCTTCCTCCCGCCAATATTTCAAAATGCCGTGCTCCAGAGCCGGAAAGGATTGCCGGGGGTCGACGGGGTCGAATGGCATGTCAGGAGTATACGGCCCGGATGAGGAAGAGTGCCAGCGATGAAGATTCCCCCCGCTCTTCCGCGAGCATCGGGTGCGTATTTTTATTCTATTGATCGAATAAGAACTTTGTACGATTTTGGCATCTCCTTGGCATTTTTATTGACTTGCATCCTCTCAGAAGCAATAATACTCTACCCTGCAATTATGTCTGATCCGCATCTAAGCGAAGGCACAATACTGCACCCCGATCTTGATGATTCCGAGGCAACTAAATTAGCTGAAGTCGCAGTTCTCATTGTTAGAAGAAAACAACCTGATCTTCCTGCGGACAAGCACAGAGCTGCAGCGCGCAGTCTTTATGTGCAACTCCTGGCAGGAGTGGCTAGTTTGGCCAATACAGCTGCAAGTCTCTGATCCGGAGGAAGAAAATCCATTGCATCCCGAGTTCAATAACGAAGTTGAACACTTAGGGTAAATCCTTACCCTCTCTGTTCTATGGCTTCTTACACTCATTTCTCCCAGGAGGAGCGTTGCGTTCTCTCGGCCCTTCTCCGGGAAGGGTTAAGTCTTCGGGCC
>JACRIG010000048.1 GCA_016215715.1 Candidatus Peregrinibacteria bacterium
TGAAGGCGAAGAACTTCGACGGCGTCTAAGATAAGGACCAGAATAAATTTAAGAACGCGAAGAAGTACGAAAAAATCACCTAAAACGAAGCCATCGAGAAGCACCTCGGCGTCATGGATCAGGCTGCGTTCAGTCTCTGTCAGGAGCAGAAGCTCCCCATCTGCGTGTTCAACTTCCTTGACGATAAGAATCTCATGAAGGCGGCGAAGGGGGTGAAAGTGGGGACGATTGTGAAAGCGTAGAAGCCAGAGACCGGAAACCAGAAACCAGTTAGATAAAAGGAAAATGGAAATGGTTTAAGGTTTTGCCTCGATTCCTTTTCCTCAAACCTTCCTGGTTTCCGGTCTCTGGCTTCCGGCTTCTTTGTGCGATACTCTTTCTACCTATGGATCCCCGCCTCTCCTCCTTCCAGAAAGAAGCTGAAAAGGTCTTCCACTTCCTGCAGACGGAGTTCGGGTCGCTCCAGACGGGCCGGGCGAACGCATCCCTTGTGGAACACATCGACGTCGAGGCGTACGGACAGAAGATGAATATGAAGGCAGTCGCGGGTATCAGCATTCAGGATGCGAGAACAATCGTCATCCAGCCATGGGACGCGTCCGTCCTGCAGAACATCGAGAAAGCGATTCAGCAGAGCAACATCGGCGTGAACCCGATGAATGACGGTGTCGTGATCCGTCTCAATCTCCCGCAGATGACGGAGGAACGCCGCACACAGCTGCAGAAAATAGTCCAGAAGCTTGCGGAGGAAGCGCGTATATCCGTCCGGCAGCACCGGCAGAAAGTGCATGATGAGCTGAAGGAGGAGAAGGATGAGACGCTCAGAAAGACGCTGCTTGAGTACCTGCAGAAGGAAGTGGATAAGGCGAATGAGAGGATTGATGAGTTGAAGAAGAAGAAGGAAGAGGAGTTGATGAAGATTTAAAACTCCTTCTCCGAATGGGAGAAGGCCGGGATGAGGGGAGTGGGCGTCGGAGGGGCGTTTGTCCTGATGCAACATTTTATCGTGCTCTCAACATTTCACGAACCGCAGCCCCTCTCCCTAACCCTCTCCCCCGGGGAGAGGGGACATAAGGAAGATTTTTTTGTTAGTATGCTTTCGATGCCAAAGCCTATCCGTCAACTTCGTCTCCTCTGCCACAACGTCCGCTCCCTCTGGAACGTCGGTTCCTTTTTTCGAACGTGCGATGCGCTGGGAGTGGAACATCTGTATCTCACCGGCTACACCGGCCACCCGCCGCGGAAGGAAATCAGCAAAACTGCGATCGGGGCCGAGGAATTTGTGAGGTGGGAGCACGCGGCCAACCCCCTGCCCGTTCTGCAAAAACTGAAAGACGAAGGATGGCAGATTGTTGCGCTGGAGATCACCGAGAATGCGATTCCAATGACAGCGTTTAAGCCGGAGGAGCATGTATGTCTCGTCGTCGGTCATGAACTTGCCGGAATCTCGCCGGAGATTCTTTCTCTCTGTGACGCAACCGTCTTCATCCCGATGCTCGGGAAGAAGGAATCATTGAACGTCGCGGTCGCTGCAGGCATCGCACTGCATGCGCTGCGGTCCCTCGTCTTCGCTCGGGATGACAAAAATAATATTGCAGCTGAGGAAAACTAATCTCCTGCGGGCAGATTCAGAGCTGCGGTTGCTGCTTTGCGCTGACTAGCGAGCCTCATCGGCACTGGCTTCTTCGCACAGTAGGCACGCAGGCGCGGGAGCCAGGGGTTGATTTCAGCAAGAATTGCTGCCGCCTCGGAGGAAGCTTTCTGCAGATCGGGATCGGCTGATCCTCTCTTCATCGCATACGACTGAAGCAGTGCAAGCGAGTAGACACGCTGTTCGCCCGGTTGCGTCGGGCGCTGCGTCCGGAGTCTGCGGAACA
>JACRIG010000050.1 GCA_016215715.1 Candidatus Peregrinibacteria bacterium
AGATACGCTCACGGCCTCGCGATTGAAGTCATGGGCATCGTATGACGCGCTGCACGGCCACATGCCCGATTACTTCAGAACCTACTTCTCCCGTCGCACCGCCAAAGGCATCCCGATGCGCTCCATCCATCCCGATACTCCCGCAGCGAGAGCAGGTCAGAAGAGAGACGCCGAAGAACTCCGCGAAAGCGCCCTCGTCCCCGCCGATCGTTTCACGTGGGTACCGGAGATCCAGATCTACGACGAAAAAGTGAACATTACCTCCTTCGCCGAAAAACTCGGCGTTCTCATCCAAAGTAAGGAGATCGCAGAAGCATTGGAGGCAATTTTCGACCTCAGTTACGAAGCAGCTACGACGTACGGAAAGACGACAAAGCTGCCGGAGGACAAGCGAAGGAAGTTTGAGCAGGAGTGACAGCCGGAATCATTCCTCAATCAGGAGCCAGACGCACGATTCTGTCGTCATCCGCAGCCGGACTGCCGCGACCGTCCCTGTTACTCGTGGTGAAATAGAGCGACCCGTCGGGTCCGGCCGTGACCGTGCGGATCCGTCCGAAGGTTCCGGAGAAAAGCGTCCGGAGTTCCGGCTTTTTCCCTTCGTCATAAGGCAGAACCGCTTCGTAGAGCGCCTCACCCCTCAGCCCTCCGAAGAAAATGCTGCCATCGAGAAACAGTGCCGAGGCGGGAGCCCACGTCACCGAGGGGCCCGAGTGGAGAACGGGGACGATCATGCCATCGCGGGTCCCGTCCCCTTCGATCTCCGGCCAGCCGTAGTTGCCGCCTTTCACGATGAGATTCAGCTCGTCGTACCCCGACTGTACACCGCTCCTGCCGTGCTCCGTGCTCCAGAGTCTGCCGCTGCTGTCCCACGCAAGGCCCTGCGGATTGCGGTGGCCGTACGAGTACACGGCATTGCCGAACGGATTATCGGACGGAACCGATCCGTCATCGTGAATCCGCAGAATTTTCCCGGCGAGGGACGCTGTGTCCTGCGCCGCCCTGCTGTTCCCCGCGTCACCTGTCGTGACAAAGAGCAGATCGTCAGGCCCGAAGGCGATACGCCCGCCGTCGTGGTAGATGGACCCCGGAATGCCGGTAAGAATCTCCGTGCGATCCGTGAGTGCATCATTCTGAAAACGATAGCGCTCGACGCGGTTGGAAATCGCTCCGCCATTTTGTGTCGTCAGGTACAGGTAGATCCACTGGTTGTTGCCAAAATCCGGATGGAGCGCGATCCCGAGGAGTCCCCCTTCGCCGATGTGACGGACGCCGTCGATGGTGTACTGCTTTTGACCGGAACCGATCCGCAGCAACGTCCCGCCGCGCTGCGTCACGAGCATATCGCCGGAAGGGAGGAACGCGACGTCCCACGGAATCTGCAGATTCGCCGCAACGACTTCTGTTGTCTGCGTGGTTGCTACGCTGCTGCTGGAATGAGCATTGCCGGACGTATTCTCTCCGCTGATCTCCCGTACAAAATTGCGGCCATCGGGCGTGCGGCACTGCTCGGGGTAACTCTCCATAACCGGGTAACCGGCCGCCGCGCATTCTTCAAAGGAATGGATGGCAGGAAATGTGCTATTGCAGCCGATGAGAAGCAACGCGCAGAGGGCAGAAAAGCGGCGCATAGGAAGAAATGATTCTATCACCGGGGGATGTGCTCAACAAGAAAACAATCTCTAATCGAACCGCATCAGCTAGGAACTCACTGATGTTGCCTGCTTCCAGCAGAGTTCAAACATCACGAGACGGAAGAAATAAGCAATTTCCCGATTTTCAATGATCGTGCAGGTGAGGTGCCGCTCCGTATAGGACATCAGGGCCAGACAATCGTTCCAGGAAAAAATCCCCGATTGCCATACGTATTGCGGCGGCAGAATGCGTACCTGTACGCGGTACTCCTTTGCGCGCGCCGCGACTTTGTCCGCGAATGCACAGGGAGGAAAGAGCAGACGGGTATGGATGCCGCGATCCGCGCGCCTGCGGAAGTATTCCCCGAGATACTTGACGCCGACGAGCTCCGAAAAGAGCGGCACGTACGAGAACACCAGAATTTCACCGCGTGCCGACAGCGTTTCGTCCAGCATTTTTTTAAAACCATCCACGCCTTCATAGAGTTTGACGGTCGGTGTCGACTGGTCCGTGGACTGGAGAGAAATCAGCAGTTTCAGAATGTGCTCCATACTCCCGCGCACGCGAACGAGTTCCTGTTCTTTTCTGGAGAGGAGCCGCAGGAGACTCATGGGTTCCTCCGCCACAATCAGCCTCCGCTTTCCCTTCCGTGTTTCAAACAAAAGCCCTTTTTCGATCATCTGCTCGACGGCGCTGTGCACGGTGACGCGGTTCATCTTCATCGTGCGGGACAACGCCTGCACGGACACGGGACCGAGCTGGAGGCACTGCATATAGAGAGAGGACTCGCGGGCGTTCGCTCCGAAAAAGTGGAGGTGCTCG
>JACRIG010000053.1 GCA_016215715.1 Candidatus Peregrinibacteria bacterium
ACCGATGATCGTCGGGTTGCGGTTCCCCTGATGTTCCACGGGCCACAGCGACTTCGTCGTAATCGCGCCTGCTCCGTTCTTCGCACACAAAATCCAGCTCGCAGACGTAATCCCCATGATGCCCGACGCAAGCACCGTCGGGTTTTCAAAGGTGACTCCGAGGATTGTTTGGGAGAGGTTCACGGATGACATCATATACTATTCCCGCTTCCATGCAGCACTTTAGGCAACTGCAATTTCCTCTCCCGCTTCCTCTTCCTCTTCGGCCTGTTCATTCCTATCGCTGTCGGGAAAAACGGCAAGGTGCAGACCTTCTTGGGGCGGAACATTATTATCTGGAGGCGAGCCAAGTGGAACGCCAAATATCACTGCAACGCGCACCTCTTTCACAATACGGGCTGCAGCGGCTTTTTGTTCTTCAATCTTTTCATTGCGCCATTGAACAGGATCCATCCCCTGCTGTCGTGCTTCCAGAAAATAGAACATGGCGGGCTTAAACACGTCGAGAAACTTGAGTGCGGTAGCGGAAAGCGGAAAACGCTCAGAGGACTCCGCAATGAATGTGTCGAAGTGCGCTTCCCAGTGCGTCAAGGAAGGATTATCAAATTCACAAAGAAATGCGGTACAGGCCCGGTGTAGTTCCTGGATATACTTATTATCGTTCTTCCATATACTCGGATGCCACCGAATTACAAAGTCCGTGAAATCCCGTTCAATCTCAGTCGGTTGCTCAAAACGATCACCCAGAAGAACTTCCATCCCCAGATTCATTTCGTTATGCATGAGGTTCATGCTGGATCAGGGAATAGGCATAGTCAAGAACGCTGAACAATAAATGCACCCAGAGCAATTCCACGTCAGACTGTTCTCTGCTGCGGGAACAGCGAATCCCTCCTCCAGTACACCGCGACAAAGAGAATCAATCCGAAAAGGATCAGGCGCACCGGACCGAGGAGATCGGGGGAGAGGGGAGCGAAGCGCAGTCCTTCGCGGAGGATCGTGAGCAGAGTCGCGGAGAGCGTGACGCCGAGCACGCTGCCCGGTTTACCTGCAACTGTCACCATGATCATGAAGATGAAGTAACTAAAAGCGAAATCGCTCGGGTGCACGAGGCGGATGTACTGGTGGAAGAGAGTGTTGGTGATTGCGGCGCCTGTTCCGAGAATGAGGAACGCAACGAGGTGCGTGCGAGCACGGTCAATGCCAACGGCCGCCGCGTGCCACGTGTGTTCGCTGAGAGCGGCAAGCCGACGCCCGAATGCACTGTGCTCGAGGAGCCAGAGCAGCAGGATCCATGCGATGGCTACGCCGATCACCACAGCAACGAACTGCCCCTGTGTGTCCAGGTCGGCCATGCGCGGTATGTTGGGCAGACCCATCGATCCACGCGTGATGTTTCCCGTATTCAGTATGAGCGAGAGGATTCCCAGATGCAGTGCGATCGACATCACACCAAGGCCGTCCGGTTCCAGTCGCAACGATAGCCATGCATAGAGGGCACTTAAGAGCAGGGAGAGCGACCAGCCGATGAAAAATGAGAGGAAGTAGCTGTGTGTAAACGGCAGCGAAAGGAAGACGCCGTACGCGGCGAGGAGGGAGGCACCCAGCGGGCCGAAGTGGAAGATTTTCCCCTTGCCGAAGACGAGATTATAGCCCAACTGATGCGGGAGAGAGACGCAGAGCACGATGAGGATGTGGATGAGGAACGTCATGCACTACGCCGTGCGGCGGCCGGAAGAAAAGAGGCCCTGCGGCCGGACGATGAGAAAGACGATGATCACGAGCAGTGCGATCGTCGCCTGGAATCCGGCCGGAACGTAGAAGAAGCCGAACCAGTGGACACCAACCACCAGTTGTTCAAGGAGTGCGATGGCATACGCGCAGATGATGGCGCCCCAAATGTTCCCTTTCCCGCCGGCAATGATCGCTGCGTATGCCCTGATTGTGAGGGGGAACGAGAAGGCGGGGGAGAGATTCTGATCGATGCCGAGGAAGATGCCGCCCGCGGCGGCGAGAATGCCGCTCACGATGAAGAGAATACGGTGGAGGACCGGTGAGGGAATACCGAGGCTGAGAGCTGCCTGAGGATGTTCGGCCACCGCGCGGATGCGTCTTCCGAAGGAGGTGGAGTGGAGGACCCACGCGACGATGCAGAGCAGCAGCAGTGTCACGACGATGAGGACGATCTGCTGCACGGTGATGTGTGCCGCCCCCAGTCTGATGAGCCGACGTGTGCCGGGAAGAATCGACCGCGCGCGCTCTTCAAAGAGCAGGAGGATAATTCCGTCGAGGATCATGCTCCAGGCAATGGTGGTCACAAGAGGCAGAAAGCGGTGGTGCTTGTAGAACGGGGCGATGAAGACCTCAAACGTGAACCATGCGAGGAGTGCACCGCTCAGGATCCCTCCCGCAATCGCGGGCAGGATCGGCCATCCGGCAACCTGCGTCAGCCACCATGTGATATAGCCGCCAAAGAGGACAGATTGCCCGAGTGCAAGATTGAAGACCCCGAGGACGCCGTAGACTAAAGCCAGCCCCCCCGCGAGCAAAGCCGCGAAGGAGCCGGCGATCAGAGCGTTGATCAGAAGCTGCATGCGTTCAGTTGATTGGCAGATCCTGCACCGTGACGATCTTGCCGTCTTTGATCTCCTTCACGACGTAGGGGATGCCGACCGGATCACCGTACTTGTCGAAGTGAATCGTTCCGACAATGCCCGTGTACGTCATTTTGTAGAGAGCATCCTTCATTGCCGTTCCGTCCGCTCCTGCGTCTGCAACGGCCTTCAGGAGAATATTTGCAGCGTCATACGCGTAGGCGCCCCAGGCAATCGACGATTGCGGCTTTCCGAAAGCGTCCGTGAATGTTTTTTCGAATGCCTTCCCTTCTCCTGCGGTCGGGACATTGATGATCTGCATGCCCTGCGCAGCCGCTCCCGTATCGACAACAACCTGCGAATCGGCGGTGTCCGCACCGATGATCGGCTGTGTGAAGCCCTGTTCCCTGAACTGCTGGACCATCACCGCAATGATGCCGTCGCTATTCGCATTCGTGATGAAGGCGTCAAAATCCATCTTCTGCAGTCGCGTAAAGAGGGTGCGGAAATCCTTCGTGCCCGGCTCTACGGCCTCGTTGAAGACAAAGCCTGCCGCGCCCACCTGTTTGACGACCGCGTCGCGAAGCCCCGTGCAGTAGTCCGTGTTCTCGGAGATAATCGCGATTTTCTTGTATCCCTTTTGCTTCACATACTTCGCCATCGCGACGGCCTTCAGTGCGTCGCTCGGATAGTTGCGGAAGACGAAGTCGCCTGCCTCCGTCGTAATCGCCGGACTGCTGCTGCCGGGCGAAAGCAGGACCACCTTCCCTGCCTCTGCGATGGGGCTCGCGGCGAGCGTTTCGCTGCTGCAGAGGCCGCCGACGATGGCGATCACCCTGTCGATATTGACCAGCTTCTGCGCCGCGCTCGCGCCGTCCGTTCCGTTGCACCGTCCGTCCTCCGCGACGAGTTCGACTTTCGTTCCGTTCACGCCTCCCTTCGCATTTGCTTCCTCTATTGCCATCTGCACGCCATGGAGCATGTCCTTACCGAGTGCAGCCGCATCACCCGTGACTGGGCCGATGTACCCGAGTTTGATAGTGTCACCTGTCGCTGGCTGGCAGGCGCTGAGGACCATTGCCGAGAAGATACCGAGTGCAAGCAGACGCTTCATGAGAATGAGGGGGAAAAGTCGGCAAAACGATAGAAGAATTATCAGGAAAAGCAAGAGGTGTCCGGAGACGGGATCCAGACGTTTGATTGTCATTTACTCTCTGTAAAGCCAAAATATATATCTGACGGTCTCTATTCGTCGTCAGATGACCGGTTCTCACATTCATGCAAAAAAGAAATTTCCGCTATCCTGCTTCCAATTTCCTAGCCCTAGCCCTAACCCCATGCCCCATCTCTCCCTCAAACATCTCGGACTTTCCCTCGGCGGCCAGACGATCCTCAGCGGCATTTCCTTCGACGTCGAAAAAGGCGAAGTCATCGGCCTCATTGGACCCAATGGCAGCGGGAAAACCACGCTCTTCAATGTGCTATCCGGATTTTTAAAACCCGACAGCGGATCGATTCATTTTAAGGAGGCAGACATCACACGGTTTTCCCCGTCCGAACGTGCCCGCATCGGCATCGGCCGGGTCTTCC
>JACRIG010000051.1 GCA_016215715.1 Candidatus Peregrinibacteria bacterium
ACACTCTCGGCACGGTGAACGTTACACCGGATACCGCGTCGCCCTCCTACGCGAAGGAATTTGCCGCACTCACCACACATGATGATGTCGTCAAAGAAATTGATGCATTTCGTCCGTTCTTCGATCAGCCGGTCGATAAGACGCTCGTCCTCGACATGGACATGATGGGGAATGGCATGATGCGTGGAGGCGGAATGATGGCAGCACTTCCAAAGGACGGCATCGAGTGGGAGGACACGGCGGGGATGATGAATACGAACATGATGGGAAACATGATGACATGGAAGATGCGGGATCAGGAGACGGGAGCCGCGAATGACAAGCTCGTCTACAGAGCCAAGGTCGGCGACAGGCTCAAAATCCGCATTATCAACAAGAAAGACTCCGCGCATCCGATGCAGCACCCGATTCACTTCCACGGGCAGCGCTTTCTCGTCCTTTCGGATAATGGAGTGAAGAACGAAAATTTTGTCTGGAAGGATACGGCGCTCGTTCCCGCCGGACACACGGTCGATATTCTGCTTGACGTCAGCAATGCCGGTGACTGGATGTTCCATTGCCACATCGCGGAGCATTTGAGCAACGGGATGATGGGGCTTCTTCGCGTTGCTCCATGAGTGCCGCGCCATCCGACAACGGCGAGCCATCCATGGACGATCTGCTCCTGCAGTACGGCGGACCGCCCAAGCAGCTTGAGAAGATTCGATCCCTTCTCGCCCGCGTCGGTATCACGACGAGACAGGAGCTGCAGGCGGATCTGGAACTCTACGAATCGCGGTGGGGACTGGGAAGGAAACCGGACTTTTCCGGCGGTGTGACGATGTGGGAGCAGCTTGCCGCCGATCTTCAGGTGATGAAAACAATGTTCCCCTCCCATGAGGTGGCACCGTACAAAGAAGAAGAGTAACGTACGCGTTTGTATCCTTCTATTTCTTCCCCACATTCTCTCTATGGACAACATGATGGACGCCATCGGCTGGAATTACGGCTTCATTGCCCTCTGGGGGCTCCATGTTCTCTCGGTCGTCGCCTTCTTCACGGGCGTGCTCTTCCTCATCGTCCTCGCGGTGAAGACGTTCACTCCTGCACAGCTCAAATTGTGGGCGATCTGGCTCATAGCCGTCGGCATTCTCATTTGCCTCTTCACCATCGGGGTGACAGGTCGTCCCTGGATCGGGAAACACTATTGGGGTGCCGGTATGGGCGGAGGAACGCAGATGCAGATGATGGGGCGCATGATGGAGGAAATGATGGAACACGACCGGGGGGCAAGCAAAGCAGAGGGAGAGCAGCACGGAGACATGATGCAGATGATGCGCATGATGATGGGGTCGCCCTCCTCTTCCTCTAACCCATGAAGTCGCGTTATCAGGTGATTGCTCATAGTATACCGCAGGTTTTATGATCACACCGCTCCCGCTTTTGTGCAATGTATCCGTAGATCAGGCGACCGACCGGAGCGACGCCCGGAATGTAGAGGAACGGGGCGACGATCCACAGCGCGGGGAGTTCCCATGTTAATTCCCGGAAGGCATCGAAGCCCTGCCAGAAGCGGCCCGAGCGTTTGATGTGCAGTGCACGATTCAATTGTTCCTCACTCACGCGCGGTGCCACTTTATTTTTCGCAATTCGATTCCAGAAGTTGACTGGCTCCAGACGGCGGAAGGCATCGAGCAGTGAGAGCGTGAAGATGCTGCGCAGACACAGCCCGCAGTGGCCATCGTAGAGGACGGCAATCATCCGCTTCGAACGGCCGGCAAAGAGTCGGCGCAATACTTCGATGTCTTCCCCATCCAGAAGCCCCGCGTAGCCGGCGAAAATCGCGAAGCTGAAGGAGCCCACATGCAGGAGGAGGAAGATCGAACCGTGAAAGAGCAGACCCGCGCAGAGGATCCACCGCTTCAGCCTGCCCTTGCGCACGCCCGCTTGCTTCAGGAGAGATTCGGGAATCAGCAGGAGCAGCCAGCTGAGGTGGAAGAGAATCGTCCCGTATGCAAGCTGGGTGCTGAAAACCGAGAGAACATCCATGAGGGGGCGCGGCGCGCCCGCGAACATCGGATGATGGAGGACGATGCCGACTGCGGAGCCCGACAGCCACATCGTGCCGAGAAGTTTGTACCAGACGGCCGTCCCGTAGAGGACGATGAATTGCCACAGAAGCAGACGCAGAGGCCATGCGGGCATCATCACCGGCGGCAGGAGCGTGCGATCTTTTTTCCAGTGCTGCCACTGAGCACCGATGCGATCCACCGACAGCGCCTCGATGCCCGGGCTGATCATCAGAAGAAAACCGAGAGCGCGCAGCAGCGTGTCGCCGCCCGCGAGCATCAGCGGATTGCGTTCGTGGAAGGAAAAGAGGAGCAGCGCACTCGCGACGACCGTCCAGCGAGCTTTCCATCCGGCGGTTGCGAGGAGCAGGAGTCCGAGAAGCAAAAGGTAGAGCGCAAAAACCGCATTGGGACTCGTGACGACATCCAGCAGACTGAAGCGCCAGTCCCAGCGCAGGATCGCGGGGGCCAGCGACATCGGGAGTGCGCCCGCGTCACTGTAGAACCGGCTGACGTCGTGCCACTGCATCAGGAGGGACACGAAGGTGATGCTTCCCCAGAGGATACGCATCAGCCCGAACCCGGTCGCAGACCGCGGAGCGAAGAAGAATGCCTGTATGCGGGAGAGGAGGAACGTCATGGGAATGCGCGGAGGAGTCCTGAGGAGGGCGGCCATCCGCAGAGAATTTCGGAGCCCGTGAAGGACTCAACGGGCAGAGGCAGAGTCGCCCATTCGCGCGGAGTCAGCGACCGGCGGGGGACGGGTATCATGGAATGGAGATACGTGAGACGCAGGTGTGTGCCGGACGGGAGCAGATATTTGTCACACTCCTGTTTCAGGAAATGTTCCACGAGCGGAAGATGCCCGGCACCTTCGAGCAACCGTCCGAGGAACTTGAATTCCGTTGCGTGGCGGAAGAGGGAGGCGTTCGCTGGGTCGAAAGTTTCCAGCTGCGTCCAGTTGCCCTGCTCCTCCCTTTCCACGACGTAGGTCACCGTGCGACGGAGCGGGTCGGGGGAGAAGAGGTTCCACTGCTGCCACTGACTCGTGAGCAGAATGTAGGGGCGGACGACAGGCTGGAAGCTGCGGACCCCCTTGCTGAAGCCATCATGCGCGGCATCCGGCAGCGAATAGACTGCGATTGCAGCCATGTGCCACAGACAGAAAACGATGATGACGGTCTGAGAAAGACTCAGGACGGGTTGGGACGGCTTCACGAGTCAGATAGTGTAGTGATTCCTTAAAAAAGTTTGGAGTGACAGATGTGGGGAGCGAGGGTGTCATGGTGAGCCGCGACGAACCACGGTGGGACCCCTCCACGAACGATCAGGGAAAATTACTTCCTCGGTTTTAAAATCACAATCTCCCGTCCGACGATCTGCTCCGGACGGCGATAGAGGAGCGAGAAGTGACCGGGGATTTCAGGATCGCAATGGGGCGGTAGCATGGGGTTGAAGCCGAGGTCGGGGAGCGCTTTCCAGACTTTTTCCAGAAAGAGGGGACCGGTTTTCAGGTACCAGACGGGCCAAGTGACGACGACCGGCACGCCGGGGAGGGTCGCCGCTACATTTTTCAGGAAGGCAATCTGGAGCGCTTCGTTTTCGGTCCGCAGCTTCGCCGCCTCTTTCGCGTTCGGCCGGTCACTGAGTGCCGGACCGAGATGGGATTCGGTCACGATCATCGCGGGTCCTGTTTTCAGAATCGGATCGCGGAGATCAGAAAAAGAAAAAGGCTGAAGGGCATTGTGCTTACTGACTGCGCCCGGAACCTCAGATTTTTTGATGTCGTAGATTTTGCGCAGCCACTCAAGATTTTTTTCACAGCCGGTGACCGCTTTGATCGCCGCGTCCGAGGCAATCACAGGAAGACCGCGCAGGATGCATTCCATCGGAATGACGCCGGTGCCGCAGAAGGGATCGAGAACGGCGAAAGACTTCGGACTTGAGACTTCGGACTTCGGATTTTTTTTATTCCCTTTGTCCGATGTCCGATGTCCGAAGTCCTTACCACTCACCCACACGCCGAAATTCAGGAGCATCTGCGCGAGCTTCGGCGGCAGGAGCCCCGCGCGCGTGTCGCGGACGGGTTTTTCCATGTCGCGCTTCGTGTAGCTGTTTGGGTCCTGTGCCGCGACTGTTTTTCCGATCCAGAGAAATTCTTCTTCATCACCCTCTTTGCCGAGCAGTACCAGTTCCGCCCCGTGCTTGCCACTGATCATCCCGGTATCGCGCAGGAGTGCTGCAGCAGCAGGAATCCGTTCGTTCCCGACGTAGCGGCTGGAGCGGCCCTGTTTTTTGAGCGCATCTTTGCAGGTCCGGTAGAGGTCGCGGACTTTTCCGCGCGCGATTCCCTCCGCGCGGAAACCGAATGTCACTTTCCCGCGCACACTCGTCAGCTCCGCCGCGAGCATTTTCGGAATATCATCGAGGGTGACGCTCCCTTCCGTAATCTGCCGTGCGACGAGGTAGATGCCGCCCCATTTATTCAGATCCTCCTGCGTCAGGTCGCGCTCTGTCTCAAAAAGACAGATGTGGTTGGGGAGCATCCGCTTCAGGCGAAAATCGCCGATCGTCGCGGCCAGCTCGGCAACGCTGATGCGCGGCTGGTGACCGAGGAAGGCGGCGTAGGAGGGCATGGGGGGAGTATAGGGTGAGGGCTAGGGCTGGGGCTAGGGATTCGCTTTAGATGAGCGCAAAGCTGCGAGGAATGGTGATGCTGCCTCATGCAGCAGCAGCACCGTCAGAAACACCACGGTCGGGACGAGATGAATCAAGCCCCGCGCATAGCCGGTCTGCTTGAGCGCTTCGATGCTGAGGCTCGTGAAGAGGTAGAGCATCGCCTGCCCGAGATACACAATAAGGAAGAAGAGTGTCAGGAAACTGAAGCTTGTGAATGCTTTCTTCCATCGCCAGAGGAGGAGGGCGAAGAAGAAGGGGAACAGCAGCAGCCAGTTTCCCTCGAAGACGGTGTTCACCGTCATCGCGAAGAGGACGTTCGGTTGCCAGCCGACATTGAAGCTGGAGAACGGTTTCGCATTGCCGAAGCTGAGGCCGTGATTCCATTTGAAGAGCAGCCACGGAACGGCGACGAGCATCAGCGGGAGCAGGAGGGTGAGGAGCGAACGGACAGCGGCGCGCGTATCCATCGACCGCTTGCGATGGAGCACGGCGATCCCGATGACGCTCAGGAGCACCAGCGGCGGGAGGTAGACGATGAGTCCTTCATTTTTGATGAAGGGTAAGATTCCCAGTGCCAGCGCACCGATGCAGAGGAAGCTCCGGCGGCGCTCCTCATTTGTTTCAGAAAATCCGGAGAAGAGCATACTCACGGCTGCAAACACATGCGCGGCCATGAAGCAGTCGGCG
>JACRIG010000052.1 GCA_016215715.1 Candidatus Peregrinibacteria bacterium
ACGGCCATTGTGCTGCAGGCGATGGCGGGGAAAGATGCGCTCGATGGAACCAGCGGGAACGTTCCCGTTCCCGATTACCGCCTGCAGATGAAAAAAAGTGTGAAGGGTCTGCGCATCGGGATCCCGAAGGAATATTTCATTCCGGAATTGAGCAATGAGATTGCAGAGGCAGTTCGCGAGGCCGCAAAAGAATATGAAAAGCTTGGCGCCACACTGCACGATATCTCCCTCCCGCACGCAAAGTACGCGATCGCAACATACTATGTCCTCTGCCCTTCGGAAGTGAGTTCGAACATGGCCCGCTACGACGGGATTCGCTACGGCCATACCGCAGACAAAGCGGGAAGCCTCATCGAGTACTACGAGAAGGCACGCTCCACAGGGCTTGGTCCCGAAGTGAAGCGGCGGATCATGATCGGCACCTACGCGCTCTCCGCGGGCTACTACGAC
The DNA here is from genome assembly GCA_016215715.1 of Candidatus Peregrinibacteria bacterium. Classification (GTDB taxonomy): domain Bacteria; phylum Patescibacteriota; class Gracilibacteria; order Peribacterales; family Peribacteraceae; genus JACRIG01. The sequence goes on from JACRIG010000052.1 coordinate 451, forward strand.
GCGTATTACAGGCAGGCGCAGAAGGTGCGTACCCTCATCGGGCAGGATTTCACGGAGGCCTTCAAAAAAGTGGACGTCATCATCGCCCCGGTCTCGGCCACTCCGGCTTTCGTCGTCGGAGCGCACGCGGACGATCCGGTCGCGATGTATCTGGAAGATATTTTTATGGACGCTCCCGTGATGGCAGGGATTCCCGCGATGTCGCTGCCGTGCGGATTTTCGAAACCGCAGGGAAATATCCCTACGCTGCCTATTGGATTACAACTGATGGCCCCGCAGTGGCAGGAGGGGGTGATGTTACAGGCGGCGTATGCCTATGAGCAGGCGACGCAGTGGCATACAATGGCCGCTCCGCTGTGATCCATGCTCAACGCACTCACCGTCACCGAAGCCCATGCGAAGCTGAAAAAAAAGCAGATCACGTCCGTTGAACTTACAAAAAGCTGCATTGAGAGAATCGAAGAAGTCGACGGAAAAATACACGCTGTCGTATACAGGGATTTTGACAGAGCACTTGCGAGAGCAAAAAAAATAGATGCCGCAGGAAAATTTAATCATGTCCTCACCGGCATCCCCTACCTCACCAAAGATGTTTTCTGTGAGGAGGGTGTCCCGACGACCGGCTGTTCCAATGTGCTGCGGGAAAAAAATTACGTCCCGCCCTTCGACTGCACGACGACGAAACGTCTGAAAGCCGTGGGTGCGATCAGCCTTGGAAAAGCGAACACGGACGAATTCACGATGGGCTCAAGCACCGAGAGTTCCTGCTATGGCGTCACCAGAAACCCGTGGGATATCACACGCGTCGCAG
>JACRIG010000057.1 GCA_016215715.1 Candidatus Peregrinibacteria bacterium
GCAGAGCGCGATGATGCCGAAAAAAAGTGGCAGCAGACCATCGCACGTTCCGTCGGGCGTTTGCAGGCATATCTGAACAAAGTTGCAATTGATGCAGAATGAAACTGCGTTTGAGGTACAGTGCGTCCATGTCCCACGCCTTCGACCGCTACGCCGCTTTCACGGACCTGCCCGCACTCAACGCGATCAGTGCAAAACCGCTGCGGAAATCTCTGCGCGTGAATACGCTCAAAACGAGTGTGGAAGCGATAAAGGCGTATGCAGGAAAGAGGGGATGGGTACTTACTCCGGTGCCATGGTGTAGCGAAGCATTTTTTATTGATCGTGAAGATCGTAGTCAGGGAATCGGTCGCGATCTGCTCCACCAGCTTGGACACTTCTATCTGCAGGAGGCGGCGAGCATGCTTCCCGCTTCGCTTCTTGACCCGCAGGCAGGAGAAGCGATTCTGGATATGTCGGCGGCACCGGGGAGCAAGACGACGCAGATGGCGGCGAAGATGCAGGGCAGGGGAGTGATCGTTGCAAACGACGTTCAGGAAAAACGTCTCTGGACTCTTAAGAGTGCGCTGCATCGGATGGGGGTCAGCAATGTGATCGTCACGAAAAAAGTCGGGCAATGGTTTTCTGCGCACATGACGGAACGTTTCGATCGTGTGCTGTGTGACGCTCCGTGCACCGCACAGGGGACGGTGCGGAAAGACAGTGATGCTCTCAAATATGCTTCTATGGAGAACATCGAAAAGATGGCGCGGCTCCAGATGACACTCCTCGAAGCGGCGGTCCACGCGACGAAAGTCGGAGGGAGAATTGTGTATTCCACCTGCACTCTCACACCCGAGGAAAACGAAGGCGTGATGGAGAAAATACTGAACAAATTTAGTACTCAACTTGAGATCGTTGATCCGCGCACGATTCATATTGCTCCCGAAGGATTCTGGGAAGTGGCCATCGCAGATTCCATCCGCGTCCAAGATTTTGTGCCCGAGAAATCAACGAACAACGAACAACGAATCAACGAGCAACCGTTTCTTCGTCTCTGGCCCCAAACGTACGACACCGAAGGTTTCTTTTCCGCAGTGCTCAAAAAAACTGCTCCGACCCGTCACCCGATGGAGGTCGATCGCGTTCATTTTCAGGAACGAGAACTCCCCCGCTCGCGTCGCGATGAAATCGGGAAAATTCTTGAGAACGAATACGGTACATCATTCCTCGATGAAGATGACCGGCTCTTCGAACGCGGCGGTGAGCTTCTCCTTGCAACAAAAGATGTTGCGAGCTTTCACCTTCCTGTCAGTGACTATTCCCTCGGGCTGCCGTTCGGCAAAAGACTGCCGGACGGGAGAGTGCTTCTTCACAACGAAGTTGTTACCCTGCGCGGAGCACATGTGCGGACACAGACGATTGATATCACGGAGAAGGAGATCGAATCACTGTTCGCTGGACATAATTTTACCTGAGATCCTTCAATTATAGTTAATCTTATCATTCGACTTAACGGAATTGCTATCGGGCATGGTATGGCTAATGATGGCATTTTGAAGAACAATCTTCCCAGATCGATGATAGTTAGATAAAAACCCCTCCTTATTTTCCCCTCTCCCCGAGGGAGAGGGTTAGGGAGAGGGGTTTACGGTTAGTGATGCATTGCAAGCACGTTTTTATTGAATTATTCGCAGGGGCAAAGCCGCCCCTCATCCCAACCTTCTCCCGCGGGGAGAAGGAGGACGAAAAGCGGGAGAGGGAAAGTAAGGAGAGGTGTATACTCCCATCCCCATGGACTCCGTCACGGAAATCAAAGCGCGGCTTTCCATCGAAGAGCTTGTCGGCAGCTACACGCAGCTGACGAAGAAAGGCCGGAATTTTGTCGGACTCTGTCCGTTCCATAATGACAGCAAGCCGAGCATGCTCGTGTCCCCTGATAAAGGAATCGCCTACTGTTTCCCGTGTCAGAAAGGCGGCGACATTTTCAGCTTTTATCAGCTGGTCGAAAACGTCGACTTCCCGCAGGCGCTTCGCGAACTTGCGGAGCGGACCGGCGTGAAGATAGAAAAAACTTCCTTCACGCCTGAGAAACAGGATGAGAAAGAAAGGCTGCGCGCCTGCAGCGAAGCCGCATCGGCTTTTTTTATTTCACAGCTGGGTTCATCACCCGAGGCGCTCGCGTATCTCACGGCGCGCGGCGTTACGGAGTCCGAAAAGAAATTATTCGACATCGGCTTTGCCCCCAACAGTCACACCGCTCTCTACGATCACCTTCTGAAAGGCGGCTTCAGTAAAACAGAAATCGTGCGCTCGGGACTTGCGGTGCAGCGGGATCTCAAAGAAGAACGTCCCTGGGACCGCTTCCGCGGACGCATCATGTTCGGCATCCGTGACGTCCAGAATCACATCATCGGCTTCGGCGGACGGACGATCATCGGCGATGATGCGAAGTACATGAACACGTCCGACGGTCCGCTCTATCGCAAGAGTTCGGTCCTCTTCGGTATTCATGCTGCGAGGGAGGCGATGCGGGAAAAGAAGGCGGCGATTGTCGTCGAGGGATACTTCGATGTACTTGCCTGTCACAGAGTCGGTGTGAAGCATGTCGTTGCCACCTGCGGCACGGCACTCACCGAGGAACACGCGCGCATACTCAAACGTACAGTTGAAACCGTCATTCTCTGCCTCGATTCCGATGATGCCGGCAAAGCCGCGGCAGAACGGGCATTCGTCATGCTCAGCCGCGAGCAGCTGCAGGTCCGTCTCATTCTCCTTCCGGATAAAGATCCTGCGGACACCGTCCTTGAGAAGCCGGAACTGCTGAAACAAATTCTCCTCGACGGCGGCGTCCCCTATATTGAGTCCGTCTTTGAAGATATCCGGACAAGCGATACAGCGAATCCCGCCGGTAGGCGCAGAGCACTCGAGCGTCTCGGCGTGATATACGAAGCGCTTGCCACCGCTTCGGAGCGGCAAGTTTTCGTTGAGCACGCGGGTCCCCTTCTGGGCATCAGTGAAACCCAATTGGAATCAGATCTGCGCGGACTCAGACGATCCATTTCTCCTGCGCCGTCCGGGGCAGTTGTATCCGCGATCTCTCCTTTTTCTCCGATGGAACTCGCGCTCGGTCTCTTCCTTCTCTATCCGCGCTTCCTCCCGCTGCTCAAAGAACTGATTCCGCCCGAGGAGGGACTCGCACTCGCGCTTCATGCAGCTCTCTCCAAAATTTCTCCCGAGACCGGTGATGTGCTCGCAGCCGTTGAGCTGACACCCGAGGATCGCGAGCGCACGGGGATTCTCCATCTTTTCTGTGAAGAACATGGGTTTGGTCAGTGGTCGGAGTCGCTTGCTGCCCGCGAAATTCGCCGCAATTGCGTTCATGCCAACCGTGAAATGCTCCGGCGCAAGCAGCAGGAAATCAGCCGGCGGCTCCTTTCCGCGCGGAAAGCGGGGAGTGTGGTGGAGGAGGAACTGCTCCGGACGCAGTATCAGCAGCTGCTGAAACTCTCCAAAATGGCTCTTTAATCGGGGGCAAAACAAAAAACTTGCCCTTTCGCTTTCCTTTTCATTTGAGTAGTCTATCTTGGCCCTCTTTCCATGTAGGGGGATTCTCCCGGTTCTTCGCTATGGCCTCGCATCCACGGAAATTTATCGCACAGCCCACCGATGATGATTTGAAAAAGTTTCCCGAAGCGGTGAAACATCTCATCAAAAAGGGCCGCGAACAGCGCTATGTGACGCATCAGGAAATCATCGCGGCGATCCCGAATGCTGAGGAGGATGTCGATCTGCTCGATGAAATCTACACACTCTTCGTCGATCTCGGCATCGAGGTCATCGACGTGAAGGACGCGCTCATCTGGGAGAAGAAAGGAAAAGCGGGCGTTGCCCCCGACGCTGCACAGGACTTAACCGAGATTGTCGCCGCAGATGAACCTGCAGCTGATGACGACAAAGAGGAGGAGGAGAGCGACGAAGCCGAAACCAGCGTTGCCGAAAAACTCGAAGATGATGAAGACGGCGGCGTCATGCAGATGGTCGCGACTGCCGGCATCGCCATTGATGACAAAGAAGCGAGTGATGAGGAGAAGAAGAAGAGGAGAAAGGAGCGGGAAGTTGATTTGCTCGAAATCAGCAATGACTCTGTCCGTATGTACCTTTCGGAAATCGGCCGCGTGCCGCTCATCGACGGTAAGAAAGAAGTCGAGCTCGCCCGCCGCATCCGCAAGGGCGACGCGGGAGCAAAGCAGCAGCTGGCCGAGGCAAACCTTCGTCTCGTCGTGTCCATCGCCAAGAAGTACATCGGCCGCGGGCTTTCCTTCCTCGATCTCATTCAGGAGGGAAACATCGGTCTCTTCCGTGCCGTCGAGAAATTCGACCCCGAGCGCGGATTTAAGTTTTCTACATATGCGACATGGTGGATCCGTCAGGCCATCACCCGCGCCATCGCCGATCAGGCCCGCACCATCCGTATTCCGGTTCACATGGTCGAGACGATTAACAAGCTGACCCACACCCAGCGCAGGCTCGTGCAGGAACTCGGCCGCGAGCCGACCCTCGAGGAACTCGCCGTCGAAATGGAAATGGACATCAAGAAAGTCCAGCACATCCAGAAAATCAGTCAGGATATTGTTTCACTCGAAGCCCCTGTGGGCAGTGAAGAAGACAGCAAGCTCGGTGACTTCATCGAGGATGAAGAGGCGATCAATCCGTTCGAGGCCACCAATCGCCAGCTGAAAAAGGAAAACGTCCACGCGATGCTCGATTTCCTCACACCCCGCGAGCGCAAAATCATCGAAATGCGATTTGGGCTGCGCGACGGCATCGGCCACACGCTCGAAGAAGTCGGTCAGGAGTTCGGTGTCACCCGCGAGCGCATCCGTCAGATCGAGGCGAAGGTCCTCCAGAAAATGCGCGACCATCCGCGTTCGCTCACCATCCGCGAATACGGTTCCCCGCCCAAGCGGATCGGATTCGCACCGGTGGCTTCCTTCGGTTCCAATGCTCTCTGTCCCAAGTGTGGTCTCGGTGTGCTGATTCCCATCCATAAAGATGATAAGAAGATGCGAAAGTGCGATCACTGTGCGGTCGAAATCGTCGATTAATTAAAAAATCCTCCACTATTCCCCTCTCCCCGGGGGAGAGGGTTAGGGAGAGGGGCCACGTGCCCGAAGGCAATTGAAAATGCCCCGGAATCAATGTGATTCCGGAGCGAGAGCGGATGATGGGGGTCGAACCCACGACCTACACAAGCAATTGTGTCGCTCTGCCACTGAGCTACATCCGCGATTGCTTTTCCGTAGAAAAGTTCTCTTATTTTAATATGTGTTTCTTCAAAAGCAAGGCCAATCGCTATGCTAGGATGCCGTTATGAACAAGGTGAAAGTTCCTCAAAGCGCGCAATCAAAGCCCCCCAAGCCGATTGCTTCTTCAAGTAAATTTGCGGAAGAATATACGAAGCTGAATCCGGATCAGAGGAAAGCAGTCGAAACAATCGAAGGTCCGGTGATGGTCGTTGCAGGTCCTGGAACGGGCAAGACACAGGTCCTTGCGATGCGCGTGGCGAATATTCTGAAGCGCACTCAGATGAGGCCGTCGAATGTTCTCTGTCTTACTTTTTCAGTCAGTGGCGCCACAGCAATGCGTGAAAGGCTACGACGTCTGATTGGTGCAGATGCGTATGCCGTGACGGTTTCAACTATTCATGCATTCGCGCAATCGATCATTGAGCAGCAACCTCAGCTTTTTGATAGATGGAGTGCGCGGAAGCAGCTCAGTGACATCGAAAAGATCCGACAGATGAATACAATTATTGATCAGATTTCTGCTCATTCTGAATTGATCAATCCGAAAGACCCGTACGGGAAAGTACCCGAGCTTCTCAGCCGCATCAGTCAGGTGAAGCGTGAAGGGAAATCGCATCGGGAACTTCTGAAGTGTGCCGATGAGTACGACGCGGCGATGCAGAATAAAAGCAAAGCAGGAACGAAGGCACAAGAAAAAAATCTCCGCGCCGCGCGGATGTTCCGTGACTTCACGGATATTTTCCGCCGCTATCAGGAGATGCTCGGGGCAACCGGACACTTCGATTACGACGATTCCATTCTCTATGTGATTCGTGCACTCGAAGAAGATGACGATCTGCTCGCGTCACTGCAGGAACGCTACCAGTACGTTCTCGTCGATGAGTTTCAGGATACCAACGGCGCGCAGTACCGGCTCATCGAATTGCTCACAGCCTACCGCACACTCCCCCACGAGCCGAACCTCTTCATCGTTGGTGACGATGATCAGGCGATTTATCGTTTTCAGGGAGCCAATCTTCGCAATATGCTAGCGTTTCATGAGCGCTTCCCGGAGGCACCCGTTATTGCGCTCACGGTGAGTTATCGTTCGACACAGGCAATTCTTTCCACGGCGCAGCAGCTTATAGAACGCAACGACGAGCGACTGGTAGGACGCATTCCCGGACTCCAAAAGATTCTCACAGCCGCTTCGGGAGAAAAGGGGACCGCGCCGATGCTCCTCCGTCCCGCAAGTGATACCGCGGAAGCGTGGCTGATTGCCGATCTGATCGTGGATCGTATCAAGCGAGGAATCTTGCCGCAGGAGATCGCGATTCTTACGCAGACCAATCAGGAATTATTCCCGATCTACGATGTGCTTCGGGCGCGGAAGATTCCCGTGATACTGAGAGGCAAGGATGATCTACTCTCCCATCCCCTTGTTCTGCAGGCTCTCACGATTCTCCACGCGGTGGAGCAATCGACGCATGATAGCAGGCTTTCCGCGGCTCTCGGCTGCCCATGTTTTGATATCAGTCCCGTTGATCTCGCACGACTCCATGGAGTTTGTCGTGAACGGAAGGTTCATATGACCGATCTGCTTCTCTCACTTCCGCAGGAGGAAGAGAGTCCGCTTATGAAAGCTGAAGCACTCCTCAGCGCGCGTACTCTCATTCTCGATCTTCAGGCAAAACTCCACTCCCGCACAGCGCTCGAAACAGTCGAGCATGTGCTTCGGGATTGTCATCTCGTTCCGGAGGTAAGTAATCCGGCAGATTCAAAACTCGATCCGCGCGATTGCGCCGTCATTGAGGCTTTCTTCAGTTATGTGAAGAAGCAATGCCTTGAAAGGCCGCACTGCACACTCACTGATCTTCTGTCTGAACTGAGGCTGTACGGTGACCCGACGTACGGACAGGTGCGTCTCACGTACGAGCTTCCGCATCTCACTACTGAAGGCGTGCAGCTGATGACCGCGCATCAGAGTAAAGGTCTGGAATTCGATGTTGTCATTCTGACCAACTTCCGCGACGGTCACTGGGACAGGCGAACCCGCCGATCGATGATTTCAATCCCCGAAGATATCGTCTTCGGGTGGGAGAAAGAGCAGAAAAATTTCGAACAGCATCAGGATGAGCGGCGTGTCTGTTTCGTGGCTATGACGAGGGCTCGGCGGGAATTAGTATTCACCTGCCCGAAGGAGATGACTGTCGGGGAGAAAGCACGGACGGTCTCCCCGTCCGGCTTCTTTGCAGAGATGGGAGATTTACCGGAGCAGGATGGATCGC
>JACRIG010000062.1 GCA_016215715.1 Candidatus Peregrinibacteria bacterium
CATTAAGGAGAGCGAGCGACTGCTGGCTCTGGAGTCGCTGAAAAAAAGTATCTTCCAGTCGGCGCGTGAGGATATCCGCGCGCCGCACTTCGTCCTGTGGGTGAAGCAGCAGGTGCAGGACCTCGTCGGGGACGGGGCCGACGAAAATTTCCTCGATCAGGGAGGGCTCACCATCGAGACGACCCTCGACTGGAAGATGCAGCAGGTGGCCGAGCAGATCATCACGTCGCGCAAAGCGGATCTCGCGCGGATTTACAGCATCCATAACACGGCGCTCGTCGCGGCCGACCCGCGCACGGGCGAGATCCTCGCGTACACGGGAAACAGCGACTACACCGACGAAAAATACAGCGGGAAAGTCGACATGGCGCGCGCGCCGCGCCAGCCGGGGAGCAGCTTCAAACCCTTCGTTTATGCCGCGGCCTTCGAGCGCGGCTACGGTCCGGCCACACCCCTCTACGACGTTCCGACAAAAATCGGCGACGATCAGCCGCAGAACTTTGACGGAAAATTCCAGGGGCTCCTCACTGCCCGTCGCGCGCTCGCGGCCTCACGGAACGTCCCCGCAGCGAAGGCATACTTTTTAGCGGGTGAGGAAAAAGGTGTGCTCGACATGGCGCACCGGCTGGGGGCCGTGACCCCGCTCCTCAGTGCGGGCGTGCAGAAGAAACAGAATCCCGCTTTCTCTTACGGATGGCCGCTGGCGCTGGGGGCCGCCGAGACACCGCTCACGGAAATGGTGCAGGGCTATGCCACACTCGCCGCCGGCGGCACCCTCCGGCCGCTGCACGGGATCCTGCGCATCAAAGACAAGAACGGCAACATCATTTACGAAGCGCAGAAGAAGGAAGAGGAATCGCAGGTCCTCGACCCGCGCATCGCGTACGAAATCACCTCGATCTTAAGCGATGTCGGTGCGCGACCGAACGAGTACTGGCAGAGCATCCTCTCGGTCCCCGGCTTCCGGGTAGCCGCCAAAACCGGCACCAGTAACAAGTGTCTGGAGCGCAGAGAGAGCGGAGCGTGCAGGGATCTGAAACCCTCCGACCTCTGGACACTCGGGTACACGCCCTCTCTCGTTGCAGGCGTGTGGACGGGCAATGCCGACTCCGCGCCGCTCGCAGAAAAAGCGGAATCGCTGACGAATGCGTCTCCTATTTGGCACGACTTCATGGTGCAGGCACTGAAGCTGCAGACCGACGCGCCGACAGGCTTTTCGATGCCCTCCGGTCTTGTGCAGCCGCAGGTGTCCGGCCTCTCGGGAGAACTACCGACCGAGTGCACGCCGATTGAGTGGCGCAAGGGTGACGTCTTCCTGCAGGAAAATGCGCCTACGCTCCCCGACCCTGCCTGCGCGCGTCTGACAGTCGACCGCGTCACCGGGCTTCTCTCCAGCGACGAATGTCCGGCCGAGGCGCAGGAAGAGCGGTCCTTCCTCATCCCGCAGAGCATCCTCAGCGACCGCTTCCCCCAGTGGCAGCAGGCGGTGATTGCCTGGGCAACGACCGCGAGCGGAGGAAAGATGCTGCCGCTGCCGCTCGCCCCCACCGAATCCTGTACCCTCGCCCTCACCCCCGGACGCATGGAGAAGCCGACGGTGAGTATCACGTATCCGCAGAATGGCGACGGCGTCAGCTACCCTTCGTTCCGTCCCCGCATCAGCCCGCGCGTTGGTTCCGCCATCCGTGAATTGCGCTTCTCTATCGACGGCACCGTTGTCGCCACCGTCAGCTCCGGCGGCGTGATGGCGCTCTCCCTCACCGTCCCGCGCTCCATTGCGATGGACGGGAATCACACGCTGGAAGTATCGCTCACGGACGAGTACTTCAATACGGCGACCGCGGAAGCGGCGTTCCATTTCGAGGAGGATAAGAATGCTCCGGTGATCCGCCTGACAGAACCCGCCGGCGGCTCCGCGGTGAAAAAGGGGAAGAGTGTGACCATCCGTGCTGCCGCAGAGGACAAAGAAGGAGATATCAAGTACGTTCAGTTCTTCCTGAACGATCAGCTGCTCACGACGAAACCGAAGGCCCCCTATTCTCTGGAATACACCTTCGATGCACCGGCCGGTAATTACAACCTCAAAGCAATCGCGACGGATCTGGCGGGGAACACGGCGGAGGATCGTGTGACGGTGACGGTCCAGTAGAGATCATCCGTTGATGATGGAACCTTTCGCACGAAAGGTGCCATAACCGGCGCTTCCTACTCCATTTGTCTCATCACCTCCTCGCTGATATCCGCATTCGTGTGCACCTCGCTGACGTCATCGTCTTCTTCGATAATTTCCACGAAATGAAAAAGTTTCTGCGCAGTATCCGTGTCCGTCACCGCCATCTTCTGCTTCGGCAAATATTTCTGTCCGGATTCCAGCACTTCAAATCCGTTCTTCTTTAAAAAGTCCCGCACCTTCGTCCAGTTGGCAGCGTCGGTCGTCACAGTGAGCACGTCATCGACGTCCTCGACATCTTCAGCGCCAAAATCAATCAAATCAAGTTCCATTTCCTCTGTCCGAAGTCCGCTGTCCGAAGTCCTTTTCGCCGTCACGACACCCTTGCGCTCGAACATCCAGAGAACAGAACCGCTCTCCGCAAAATTTCCGCCGTGCTTGTTCATCGCAGTTTTGAGATTCGTGAGCGTCCGATTTTTATTATCGGTGAGACATTCGATCAGACACGCGACACCGCCGGGCCCGTACGCCGCGTACATGATCTCCGCCATCTGTTCGCCCTTCAGATCCCCTGTCCCCTTCTTAATCGCACGGTCGATGTTTGCGTTCGGCACGTTGTCCGCCTTCGCGTTGTCAATCGCCGTGCGCAGCGATGGATTCGTCACCGGATCCCCGCCCTTCGCCCGCGCCGCAATTTCAATAAATTTCGCGTGACGCGTGTAGATCTTCCCGCGCACTTTGTCCTGCGCGGTTTTGCGCACGCGGATATTTGCCCATTTGGAGTGACCGGACATAGGTTGAAAAAGGCAGGAATTGGCCCTACGATACATTTAATGAACGCTATAAGAAAGAGGGAAGGTGGTATTTGTAATAATTTCCCGAGTTCAATAACGAAGTTGAACACTTAGGGTAAATCCTTACCCTCTCTGTTCTATGGCTTCTTACACTCATTTCTCCCAGGAGGAGCGTTGCGTCCTCTCAGCTCTTCTCCGGGA
>JACRIG010000059.1 GCA_016215715.1 Candidatus Peregrinibacteria bacterium
AGCTCGCCTGCGGAATCATTACTTTCCAACATTTTAATAATATAAAATATTTTTGTATATTTGCAAGTACCCTATGGAAGAAAGTACCGGCACGCACCCCCTCCTGCCAACAGACAAATCGAGACCAGAACCACTACAGCACCAATCGGCGAATTCTTGGTATTCCTTGGTGGTAATGTATCCGTCTGAATCAACTGGGCCCTAAGAGCGCCCATCCCTCCGTTTATTCCCACAGACAGGATATCAGAACCGGTCTCCAATGAAGGAACAGGCGTTTTATACCTTAGTGAAACCCCTATCGAACGCAGTCCGGAGTTGGGAGAAACAGAAGTAGTTGCCGGCGCATTTTTTGAATACAATTTTTGCTCATTACAGGTATTCGGTTTACCCCGACTCGGAACGGAAGTAACGCACCACGCATTAGAATCTAGGGCTGAAATTTGTTCAAAATTTGTATTCGATCTCGCGATCGACTGACCCTTCTTCGTTTTGTCGTACGTCATGTGATCGGTGAAGATTCCATCGGGCGAACTCAGCCACACTTCATCACCCGCGTCATTCAGTTTCAGCCCTAACTGCTGGGCATAAATCACAAGGTACTCACCTGCATTGATCCATGTTTCTTCCGGAAACATGTACGGTTTGCTTCCGCCATCCGGAATATCATCAAGGATCAAACCTGCCAGTGAAGCTGAAACAGGGTTGGGATTATAAATTTCGATCCATTCTTCTTCACCGGAATTTGGAGCCGGATATATTTCGCTGAGATACAAATGATCTGCTCCCTGCCTTCCCGCAGCCACGGAGGGCTGCTGCTGGCTATCTAAATTTTCAGAAGCAGGCCTCCGCGCCTGCGGGATAGAAACATCAGTAATAGACCAAATGCCTTTCCCATCCCTCCTCGCTTCCATTTCGTAACCCAGATATTCAGTCTCCCGCGAAGATTGCGAGCGAAGATACACCCGTGCCAAGCCTTTCTGAAGTAGCTCACGCTGCACATCTTTTCCCTCCGTGAAAACAAAAGCGAGTATGCGTCCGTAGATGTCCGTTTTTTTCGTATCAAATTGTAGTTCAATTTTTTTGTTTTCTATCAGGGCTTCCAGAAATTTCTTCGCGTCAACAGCATACTGTTCTTCTCTATGCGAATTATAAGTAATCTCCGGCGCATCGATGCCAAGCAGCCGAATTGTAATATTTCTTCCGGCATTGTCATCTCGAGCGGAGACGAGAGACTGAACCACAATCGTATCCCCATCAATCACCCGCACAACTGTAAACCCTGTCCCCATTAACGCTGCATCTTCCTGAGGAAGGTAAATCTTCCCCTCCTCCGCCTTCTCCCATTGGATCATCGAATGAAGCCCTCCGGATGGGTCTTTTAATTGAAGCATGCCCTTCGTATTAATCAGGCTCCATTTGCAGACATCCATCTGAACTTTCCTCTTCGCATAGGGCTCAAACGTTATTTGATCGAGCGCGCAACTCTTGTTCTGACTCGTCTCTAAAAGCTTCCATCCTGTGAGAGTTACCCTCAGGGAAGAGGTGTTTTCAATCTCCACCCATTCCTGATGTGCATCCAGTCCCTTGGGATTCGGGAGCGCGCCGGTCATCGAGACGGCAGCAAAATCCTTACTAGCCATGCCCCCCGCAGCCGGGGACGGCTGCTGCTGGGATGACTGGCTTTGAGAGGGTCCGCTGCTCCGGGACGAACCGACAGAGGACTGTCTACTTGAAGAAGCACTGCTCCTCTTCTCATAAACGTTTACCAGCAGACTACGTTCCACTGTATTAATACAATAATCCCTCACCTCCAGACGGATGGTGTACTGCCCCGGGTCCTCGAATGTGTGACTCGGCGGGTTGCAGCTGGTCGTCCGAAACCCGTCCCCGAAGTCCCAGGCGCATTCAGCCGACGACTGGATGCTCTGCTCCAGTTGTGACGTCAGATTCACGGTCACCTGCTCCTCCCCGTACGTCGTTCCGGACTGCAGGATGATGCCGACATCGGGAAGGCGCACTGTGTTTGGAGCACTTTCGGTCGGAACGCAGTAGGCATGCAGCGAACGGCCGGCTGCGTCCCGCCCGACGCTCACCCCCTCGGGCACTTCAGAGTAGGGCAGGGAATCGATCACCGTACTTCCCTGCTTCAGCACAACCGTTTTACCTTTGTTATCCAGTGCAATGCCCGTGACGCTTCTCCGTAGCGTCTGGAACGCTCCCTGCGAAAGCACGAACGGTGAAGGAAATCGGTAGGAAATGGTTGAGCCTGAAAGGGAGAGCGTCCAACCGGCGATATCGACGGCACCGCTACCGCTATTGGCGATTTCGATCCACTCATCGGTGTCGAGTCCGACAGGGTTGGGGAGGACCTCGGAGATGAAAATGGAAGGCACCGAGGGGACCGAAGGCACCGACGGCACCGAGGATAAAGAAAAAGACGATGAACTATTATTCTCAGTAGCGGGCGTCCCTGCCTGCGAGGTCACAGAAGAAGTGCTCGATAAAGAATTCTGGATAGAAGATTCTGAGCTGCTCTGCTGCGAACTTTGCTCCGACGATGAAGCCTGCGGCTCAGAACTTGAAGCAACAGACGATCCGGCCGAAGAAGAAGCCCCGCCGTTCAGAAACCCCGGCGTCCCGAAATTGGAAAACCCGGCATCGAATCCAACTGAGGTATCAGCCGTTCTCCAATTCGTTTTCACCCCTCCATCAGGAGCAAAATCCACTCTCTCCATACTCGCACGGATGCCGCCGCTCGTGTTATTCAATCCCGCCATCGGGTCCCCTATCCCGTCATCGGCCAAATCAATCAATTCCCCTGAGGGATCGCGCAGACGGAGGAGAAGCTTCGTATTCGGCAGACTGAATCCGGATGTAACATAGTCCGGATTCAGGGAAAGCCGTGAAGCGGGCTCTGCAAAATGGCTGACCAGTAGATACTGCCCACACGGGAGGGTGGAGCCGGAGGGAAACCGGATAATCGGCACCTCGACGCTACTGGAATTAAGGACCGTGAGCGTCACTCCACTCAGCAACATCGTAGAAGCACAATCACTGTCTTGGGGATCGCGTGTCAGCTCCACCCATTCGTCAGACGTCGAAAGGTCAGAACCCATCCACATGACTTCGTTGATGAGGAGTTTGGCGGAGGCG
>JACRIG010000058.1 GCA_016215715.1 Candidatus Peregrinibacteria bacterium
AGTACAGAAATCTGTCATCTCCCGAACGGAGTGAAGGTAAATGGCCAAGAAACGCATTTTAATCGTTGATGATGACCCGGATATTTTAGATGTGCTGCGCCTAACTCTGCCCAAAGAGGAATATGAGGTGGTTGAAGCAGGCGATGGTGTTGCCGGCGATGATCTGCTCGAAGGTGAAGGGATATTCGTCCTGCGGCAGGAGGATGGTTTTGCGGTACTCGAAGGGGTCGCGGTTGCGGTAGCGGTTCCCGAGCGGCGTGTCGTGGGCTAAGACCCGGCTGAAGATGCCGCGGCGGCGGCGCTCGCGGAAGTACTGGACGCGGAAATCGCGCAGCTCGTCATCTTCCTCCTTGCAGGTAACCGGCACGTACATCAGGAATTCCTTCGTGTCCTTTTCGAGCAGCGCCATGTACGCCTGCTTGATACCTTCGATGCCATCGAAGTGCTCCATCTCGGGACGCTCTTTGTCTTTGGCCAGTGAGGTAATGAACGCGTCAAAGTTGCGCTGCTTCCGCAGCAGCATGTCCTGCTTGTGCTGCATGTCCTCCTCCATCCACTCCCGCACTGCGTTGAGGGAATGCAGTCCATACTTGGGGTGCCCGTTGACGTCGGTGCGGTCGACGATCCCCTTCTTGATGAGCTTCTTCACCGCCTGATCGAGGACTCCGGTACTCTTGCCCGTTTTGATCGCCATCTCACGGAGTGTCATGGCGTCGTCCTCCATCAGGCGCTTGAGGACGAAGAGTTCCGTGCCGGAAAAGCCGGCTTCCTGAAGGTAGGACTCGACGCTGGAGGGTAATAGGTCCATGGAAACGGATACTCTACGGCAAAATGGGTATGGATACAATAGTACCCCTCCCCTGAGAATAAATGGGGGTGGTCGTTTTTTTGGCTTCACAAAAGCACTTTTTCCGTTCTGGGTGGGGGCAGAACGCCCCCCCTCACCCCACGGAAACCACCCCTCCAATGCCCGCTCCCCTCATCCCAACCTTCTCCCAATGGGAGAAGGAGCTTGATTACTGTCGGGCGGTGCGGACCATATGGAGGATCTGCTTTAAGACCCTCTTCGCCTGCTCTTCGTCCATTCCCCTCTCTGAGGCCTCCTCGGCCAACTGGGCGACCATTTCTTCATCCTGCTCCGCGACCGTTTCGTCTTCTTCGTCGTCGGTATCGGTCACGGAAAGCTCCTCCAGAAGGTCGAGGACCTGACGGAGCGTGTTTTCGGTTCGTTCCTGATTGGCTGAGAGGACTGGCATGCGGCGCATCCTGCCGGAGCGAGAGCAGATTGCAAAACATTGAAATTGACGATTGCCATCAATTGTTGTTCTCTTTGCCAAGCCATCTTTGCGTCCTGAGCCGTACATCCTCCGGATCGAAGAAGAGAATGTACGCCGGAATGAGTACGAGGAACCACCAGATGTCGAGGAGCAGGGCAATGCCGGTGTGAAAGAGTGCACCCCCCGCCATGAACCAGAGCCGACTGCGCGGCACCCAGAGGCCGAAGGGCATTGCCAGCTCGAACGCCTTAATGAGGGAGACCGAGACGTCGAAGACTGCCAACGGAAGGTTACGCGCGACGATCCAATTGCCGGCTCTACTCCCCCACACCCCCACTAACGAATAGCTGAGGATCTCCCCGCTCTGCCAGTCGGGCAGCCAGAGCTTCTGCAGCGCTACCCCCAGATAGACGAAGGTGATCTGGAGCGCGAGGAGGCGCTGCGGGAGGATGCTGACCGGAGAGAAGCTGCGCGCGTCCCCTTTCTCCCGCCATGCACGAAACGATAGCGTGCGGTCGGCGCCGCTCAACGTAAGCACGAGGAGCGTGAAGAGGAAGAGACGCTCGAAGGATGTGTTGAAGAGATGGAGCGACAACATCCAGTAATACACATTCAGGATGAAGGCGACAATGCCGGCGATTCGCATGCCGAAGCCGACTGTGAAGAGGAGGAGTGATGCATAAAAAATGGCGAAGAGAATGCAGGCAATGGTCACCGTCGGCGGGAAAAGCGAAGCGAGCGGTCCGAACTCATGCGCGGGAAAGAGCGGAAGAATCAGTCCATGACCGGAAAAAAGCATCGGCACCTGAGGAATTTTTAAGCCCCAGTACAAAAGCAGGAACGAACCGAACGCGATGCGCATCAGCGCGAGTGGATGCGGAGGCACCGGTCGGAACCAGAAGTGATTCCACTGCCTTTGAAAAACCGAAAAAATCATGGCACTTCGGCAAGAAATACAGAGGTGACTAACGGCGCATGCCTCATCGCCTCATACCCATATGCAGACACCGGCCAGCTATCCCAGAAGAGACGCACACGCCGCCAGTGGTACCCCTGCACGGACTCATGTATCAGCAGCTGCCGCGCAAGATCTGCGTACGCCGCACGCGCCGCATCGTCACCCTGCGCACGGAATGCAAACAGATGCCGCCGCGCAATCGCCTCGCCCACTTCGACGGGGTAATACGGAGCGAGATCGATGCGCTGCCACACTCCTCTCTCATCCTGTCCCTCCGCCCGCAGATCAACATTGCTCCGGTTGAACCCCTGATACGGCGCCATCATGCCGTAACTGAACGTCATGAGAGGGATGCGAAGCAGAATCGGAAACCGCAGCACCGTAAACAGCAGCGACGCTCCGGCGATCAGGAGATAACAGAGGACGATGATGTGTTGGAGGAAGCGCGGGGGCAACACATGAAGAAGTCTAGCAAAATAAAAAAACTCCTCTTCATATTCCCTCTCCCCGAGGGAGAGGGTTAGGGAGAGGGGCTACGGTTAGTTACATGTAGAAGGCACGATGAATGCTGCGGCTGGACAAACGCCTCCCTATGCCCGCTCCCCTCATCCCAACCTTCTCCCAATGGGAGAAGGAGAACGAAGGGTGTAGAATCAAACCCATGCGCCGATTCATTGTCCCTCTTGTCATCGTTGGTCTGCTTCCTTTTGCAGTCTTCGCTCAGGGCACCGGCGACGTATTGTTAGAAGAAACCGCAAGCGAAACCACAGTGGAAACGGAAGAGGAAGTGTCCGCTGATGCCGAGCCGTCCCCCGAAATCATCGTCCCTCTGGAACTCAATGACTTCGACGACATCGACGCCGATGCGTGGTACGCGCAGTACGTGAGCGCGATGCTCGGCTGGAGGATCATGTCCGGGTACCGCACGGAGTCCGGAACGCCTCTGGGGCTCTTCGGACCCTCGGACCCTGTGACCGTCACGCAACTTCTGAAAATGGCGATGATCGGGGCAAAGGCCGACCTGACCAATTGCGGAACCGCACGGAACCCGCAGGCAACCGGCCACTGGGCGGCCGACTACGTCGCATGCGCAGAGAAGAATGAGTACCGCCTGTTCAGACGCTCCGTGCCCCCCGACCGGCCCATCGAACGCGGCGAAGCCGTCGGGCTGCTCCATGATGTCCTGAAGACCGAGGTGCCGGATCTCCCGTCCGCGTTCGTGGACACTGCGAACAGTCCGTACAAAAGCGACATCGCCTTCGACGCCGCGCGGGAGATCCTCACCGGTCCCACGGACTGGAAGGGGAAACCGACCGGATGGTTCCTGCCGAAGGACACACTGAACCGGGCGGAAGCGGCGAAGATGCTCTACCTCTCCCTCCACACGACGGACCTCAACTCAGTACAGTCGCTCTACCCCGTCGATCTGCATCTCACCGTCAAAAACTTCGCCTTCGACCCCCCCGAACTCACCGTGAACCGGGGACAGCCGGTGACGATCCGCTTCAGCCTGACCGGCAGGCACACATTCACCATCGAAGAACTCCGCATATACAAAACACTCCTCCTCCCGACCGAAACCCTCACCTTCACGCCGACAACCCGCGGCACCTTCGTCTTCCACTGCGAAATGCCGGGGCACGCAGCGGGGGGGATGGTGGGGAAGTTGATTGTACGATGAAGGAGGTGGTTCGTCGCCGCTCACCATGACACATTATTGCTGTATCATGAGTGTATGAACCGAACTGAGGCCGAAAGCCGCATCGGGAAGCTCCGCGAAGAGATCTGGCGCCTGAACCGCGCCTACTTCATCGAGGACAAATCCGACGTGTCCGAGGACGTCCGCGATGCGCTCAAACAGGAACTGATCAAACTGGAGAAAGAGTTTCCGGAACTGATCACGCCGGATTCCCCCACCCAGCGCGTCGGTGCGCCGCTCGACGGGAGGCTGCCGAAAGTGAAACACCTGACCCCGAAGGAATCGCTGATGGATGCGTTTTCCTATGAAGAATTGGAAGAGTGGCTGGAGCTGATGCAGCGCTTCCTCGGAAAAGCGGATGCAGAATTCGAAATTATCTGTGAGCTAAAAATTGATGGGCTCAACATTTCTTTGATCTATGAACTGGAAAAAAGCGAGCAACGAGAAACGAATCAACGAGCAACGTATCGCTACGCCAGAGCAGTTACGCGCGGCAACGGCATCGAGGGTGAAGACGTGACACACACGGTGCGTACGATTGAAAGTGTGCCCCTCACTCTCACACTCCCTAAAACAAAAGATGCGCCGCGGTTTCTGGAAATCGGAGGCGAGGTGTTCATGACGAAGCAGGCACTTGCGAAGGTGAATAAAGATCTTGATGAAGCCGATCGCTTCGCAAACCCCCGCAATGCCGCTGCGGGAACGGTGCGTCAGCTGGACCCGAAAGCCGCTGCGGAGCGGGATCTGCGGATGTTCTGCTATTCACTGGATAGCGGCGCGGCGGATGCGTTTGAAATAAAAAAACAGCAGGGGCTCATGGAATTTCTGGACGAAGCGGGACTGCCGGTACATCGCGGCTGGAAAATAGTGAAGAATCTCAGGCAGGTGCAGGCACTGTTTGAAAAAATCGGGAAAGAGCGGGAGACACTTCCCTTCGACATCGACGGACTCGTCCTGAAAGTGAACGACCGGCGGACGCAGCGCGAACTCGGCTCGACCGCGAAGGCGCCGCGATGGGCGCGCGCGTATAAATTCCCCGCGGAAGAAAAAACGGCGCAGGTTCTGGATATTGTCCTGCAGGTCGGTCGGACCGGTGCCATCACCCCCGTGGCTCATCTTAGCCCCGTTCTCATCGCCGGCACGACCGTCACGCGCGCCACGCTCCACAACGAAGACGAGATCGGGCGGCTGGATGTCCGCATCGGTGACACCGTCATCGTCCGCAAAGCCGGCGACATTATTCCGGAGGTGATGCAGGTCCTGACAAATCTACGGACGGACGGAACAAAACCATTTCACTTTCCGAAGAAATGTCCAAGTTGCGGGACAGAGTTGATCCGAGAAGTTGGCGAAGTTGCCCACCGCTGCCCGAACCCGCGATGTAGTGCAGTGCAGCAGGAGCGTCTGGAACACTTCGTTTCCCGCTACGCATTCAACATTGAAGGACTCGGGAAAGAAACCATCGAAGCGCTCCTCCGGTCGGGCTTCATCGACGACCCCGCGGACATTTTTAATCTCACTGCCGAAGACCTGATGCAGCTGCCGCTCTTTAAAGATAAGAAAACGGAGAACGCACTCCGGAATATCGAGCGTGCGAAGCAGGTGCCGCTCGAACGTTTCCTCTTTGGACTCGGCATCCGCCACGTCGGACGCGAGACAGCGGACTTGCTGGCCCGAAGAATCGCGTGGCCGCACCGGAAACTCACCGTGAAAGAAAAAAACGTCAGCGCGCAGACAACACTCTTCGGTGCGGAGGAAATCGAACGCACAGTCCATGCCGTCCGTCCGTCCGATGTCCAGAAGACGATCCGCAGGCTGGGCCCCGAAGCGATCGCAGCCCTGAACGGCATCGGCGATGTTGTTGCGGAAGCATTATCGGGATGGGTGGAGGACGATGAGACCGAACCATTGCTGCAAAAAATGGAAGAGGCAGGTGTTGTCTGCCTCCAGACGGAAGCGGCAGGATCGAAACAAATTTTCGCGGACAAAGTCTTCGTCCTCACAGGCACCCTCCCCACTCTCAGTCGCGAAGATGCGCGGCAGATGATCAAAGACCGCGGAGGGAAAGTAAGTGGCAGTGTCAGCAAACAAACTGATTATGTTTTAGAGGGCGACGACGCGGGGCAGAAACATGATGACGCGGTGAAGCTTGGCATTGAAATTCTGCATGAAGAGCAATTCCGGTCCATGCTTCGCTGACCAAAGAATTGCTTTTACTATTTTATATAGTATAATGCAAATATGGCTGAGGATGTCATAACTGATAAGCGGCTGGATTTGATTCCAAACGCAGAATTGCTCGGCGAGCTGCGCCAATCTGCAGACCTCATGCGGTTACAACAGCTGCTGTTAATGAAAGGTATTACGAAAAAAGTAGAACTGGCACTTCGTGAGGAAAATAGGGAACATGATGTCAAAGGCGCGACAACTGCGTTACTACGAGATGCGTATGCCAAAGTTGAAGGCGCTGACACCGCTGTCGCAAAAATTGAGGAAACGCTGAGCGTGCAGACAGAGATATATCAAAACCACCTCAAAGCGTATCAGGAGATACTCTCAGACCCCCTGCTGAATGGATTATTTCCCAATGTCCGGTCAATTCTTGATTGTCTGAAGGAGGAACGACTCGAGACAGATCTTGTTCTCGGGAGTGATAAAATCACCCTGAAACAAAAAACATCTATTCTTGCGCGTCATGAAAAAACTCTCAATGAGGATATCGTCTATCACATTTGGGAATATATTTTCCGCAATAGTCGTCCGGCAATGAAAGCAATCGTAGTAACGAGTGCGGCACCCACCGGTGAAGCCCAGGGTTCGCAGGCTGAATTCCTTCTGACAGATACCTTCCGTTCATTTCTGCAGCGCAGATGGTACTTTACGAGGCTGCAGACAGATAAATTCGCACTCACAGAAGCTAAAAAAAGAAGGGGGGCAAAAAATACCTACGATGGCAAAAGTTCCAATCAGCCTGTCGTCACTCCCAGTCCCTTTGAGTATCTGGGGCACCTGAAATTTTCGGAGAATGAGAAGGGGCAGAGTGAAGCAAGAATGATCGGTCTGCTTGTCAAAGTAATGGAGCGCTTACGGACACTGAATCAATTTGAGACCGCTCCGGCCAAACAGTAGTGCTTCCCCGCTTGCGAAAGGGCTCTCCCCCTTGGTACGCTTCTGAGTCCCCTTTCCCCGTGCCCAAAAGGCCATCACGAGAAGCGGCGGAAAAAATCTTCACGGATGCGTTCACGGAATACGCAGACGCCATCTTCCGGCACTGCAGTTTTAAATTGTTTGACCGCGCACTCGCGCACGACATCACGCAGGAAGCATTCATGAAGACATGGGTCTGCATCGAGCGCGGCGACGAGTTCGAAAACCTCCGCGCGTTTCTCTATCGCGTCGCTGATAATTTAATCATTGATTACATCCGCAAAAAAAAGAGTGTCTCGCTCGATGCATTGCAGGAGCAGGGCTTTGACCCGGGGATGGACGACCAGACCGCGGAGCAGAGTCTGGAAATGCAGCGCGCGATGGCGGCTCTCCACAAACTGGAAGAACCGTACCGGACAACCATCGCGCAGCGCTACGTCGAGGGCCTCTCCGTGACGGAAATTGCCGAGCTCACCGACGAACCCCCCAACACCGTCTCCGTCCGCCTCCACCGCGGACTTGATCAACTTCGCTCCCACCTACGTCATGCATAGCCCCCTTTCCTTTTTTCGCCGCTTTTTGCGGCGAGAATCAGCTTTAATCCAAAAATCTGTCATACTAGACGGGGATCCCCGTCTTATGACCGACATGGAAAAAGAAGTAGGTCCAGCGCTGGCCGTTTTGAAGAATATCCGCCTGACCCCGGCGGAGCGCGCTACGATGCTCACCCACATCCTGTCGACGCCCGCACCGCAGCGCTTTTCTCTTCTCTTTTCGATGAAGCAGCTGGCGGCCGTCTGCGCGGCATTCGTGCTCGTGGCCGGCAGCGGCATCACCTACGCCGCCGAGTCGTCACTCCCCGGTGACGTGCTCTACCCCGTGAAGGACGTCACCGAGCGTCTGCGCGGAACGCTCGCCGTGAATGCGAAGGCCAAGGCCGAGTGGCACTCGACCCTCGCGCTGCGCCGGCTGGAGGAGGGTGAAACACTCGCAGCACAGGGACGTCTGACTGCGGAGACGGAGGCAGAGCTCACGGAGCGTTTCCGCGGGCATGCGGACGAGGTCGCGCAGGATATCGCTCTGCTCGCCGACACCGACGAATCCGAGTCCGCCGCAACCCTCGGCGCAGATTTCGAAGCCACGCTCTCCGCCCATGAAGCGCTGCTTCAGCGCATTGCCCGTTCGCGGGACGGCGAAGACGGACGTATGGAATCGCTGATCGCGGAAGTGCGCGGCAAGGCGAAGCACACGAATGAAGCCCGCACGCGCATGCAGAAGAAAGTGCTCGCGGCCATCGATACCCGCGGCACGCTGAAGAAGGCGACGGAGTCAACCATCGTCACGACACGCAAACGCATCGATGAGGCACGCACGTTCCTCTCCCAGAGCAGTTCCGCGCCGGCCCTCGCCGGCGAAATGGCGGTGAAGCTCGGCAGAGCCGAGGACGGCGTGAAGAAGGGGCAGGTCCAGATCGACGCGGGTGCCGTGGGCAGCGCGCTCGATCAGGTAAGTTCCGCACTCGCCGTCGCGGAGGAGGCGCGCATCACGCTGAAGCAGATGAAGCAGGAAGATAAGCGCGGAAAGAAAGAAAACAAGGAAGATAAGAAACAGAACGCCGCCCTGCGCGCGCAGGCGGAAGCCGGCGTTTCCCTCGCAGCCAAAAAAATTGCCGACGTGAAGGCACTTCTGGAGACCCGCAAAGCGTCCCTGACGGAAGAGGAAGTGCGCCTCGCAACCATACAGCTGCGCCTCGCGGAGACCGCTCTGCTCAACGCCCGCGCACGTCTGGATGCTCTCTCGTACAGCGAAGCGCGGACCATCGCTGATGAAGCCGTCGGCTTTGCAAAAAAAGCGAAGACCATCATCCTCCGGACATCCAAAGACACTGATGACGATTCTGACGATGAGCAGGCTCAGAGTTCGGTCACAGAGCAATCATCCTCCCCCGCCCCGCAGGAAAGCAGCAGCCTGATCGCCTCCGCAGCCGTCTCAGCCTCCGCGCAGGTATCCGCGGGAGCGACTGCTTCCGTGGGTGCCAATCCTGAGGGCTCAGTGCAGTCTGCGGTGAACGGGTTGCTGCCGTAAGCAAACTCAAAAGAAGCTCTGATCCCGGTATCATCCGGAATCA
>JACRIG010000063.1 GCA_016215715.1 Candidatus Peregrinibacteria bacterium
AACAATCCTTTCCCGAGCTCGCGATGATCCGGAATCGTCAGCGGCTTGCGATTGGAATCCGATGCATGAATCAACCGTATGTGACTCCCGCGCTGGCGGACCAATGTATAGCCCAGACGCAAAAAACGCTTCACCGCTTCCCGCCCGGAGACAGTAGGAACCTTCATCATCGCGCGTCAAATCGTGATTGTGTGGAAGCTGATTTCGCGCGGGAGATAATCGCGCAGAACGGCGCGATTTTCCTTCTCTTCGCAGACAAGCGTAATCACTTCCTGAATGTTGCGTAGCGCTTCGTCGAGTGTTTTCCCCTGTGTATAGCAACCGGAAAGAAGAGGACACTCCACGACATACATTCCTCCTTCATCCCTCTCGATAATAACCGGAAGAGACCGGGAAGCTGAACTGTGCCGTTTGGTGTGGAGCGCACGCTTTTTCACAGTCCTATTCTACACCCAAACCTCTAGGTATCAAAACGGCGAGGCGTACGTTGCTTTCTTCCCCAACTCCTCCTCAATCCGCAGAAGCTCATTGTACTTCGCCGTCCTCTCGCTACGACTCGGAGCGCCGGTTTTAATCTGGCCGGTCTGGAGCGCAATCGTGAGATGCGAGATGAACGCATCTTCGGTATCTCCGCCGCGGTGGCTGACGATGGGATGCCAGTGAGCATCGTGCGTCATCATGATCGCATCGACAGTTTCGCTGACCGTCCCGATCTGATTCACCTTGATGAGCACGGCGTTGACAGCGTCTTTGGTAATTGCTTCTTTGATGCGCTTCGTGTTCGTCACGAGGAAATCATCGCCGACGAGTTGAACCTTGCTTCCGAATTTTTTCTTCATGTCGATGAATCCTTCCCAATCATCCTCGCCGTGGCTGTCCTCGATGCTGATGAGCGGATAGCGCTCCATGAGATCCGCGTAGTAGGCCATGAGTTCTGCGCGTGAGAGCTTTTTCGCATCGACCGTGTAGCTTCCGTCTGCGAAAAATTCTGATGCTGCGGCATCCACTGCGAGTTTGATTTTTCCTTCATATCCGGCTTTTCCAATCGCGGTAACAATAAAATCGAGCGCCTCGCCGCATGTCTTTACGCGCGGCGCGAACGCCCCCTCGGCCCCGACCGCGGTGACGTGACCGGCTGCATGGAGCAGAGACTCGAGTGCGTGGAACGTTTCCACTCCCGCACGCAGCGCTTCGGAGAACGAGGAAAATCCGTCCGGCACGATCATGAATTCCTGAAAGGAAAGCCCCGCGTCGCTGTGCGCACCGCCTTCAATGACGACCATCAGCGGTACCGGCATCGCGACGGACTTTCCAATTGCGGCACCGTACTGATCCGCAAGTGAATGCCAGAGCGATTTCTTCTCACTTGCACTGCGCGCACGGCAGACCGCCATCGAGACGCCAAGAATTGCGTTACCGCCGAGCCGCGCTTTATTCGGCGTCCCGTCGAGATCAATCAGCATCCGGTCAATCGCGCGCTGATCAGACACATCCTGACCGTTCAGTGCTTTCGCAATTTCCTTCTCCACGTTCGCAACGGCTTTCGTCACGCCTTTCCCGCCGAACTCTTTTCCCCCGTCACGCAGTTCAACCGCTTCATGCACACCGGTAGAAACACCGGAGGGAACGGCTGCTCTGCCGAATGATCCATCATCCAGAAGACAATCGACTTCGATGGTCGGATTGCCGCGGGAGTCGAGAATTTGCCGGGCGTGTAATTTTAAAATGAGTGGCATGTCAGAAGAATACCACAAGAAATATTTAAAATTGAGCAGCAGCCCCCGCAGGGGTCCCAGAGGACCGTCCCCGGCTGCGGCGTTAGCAAGATAGACGGTTCATTCTCACCCTCCCGCAGCCACGGAGGGCTGCTGCTGAGTCTAAAAGGGCTGCTGCTGGATTTTTGTTATGCTTGGATTCTTTTCTTCGCTCTCATATGAATCACCCCGCAGTACACCGCAAGGAAGAACACAATCAGCGCGTTCAGCTCCGGTCCCGATTTTGTCAGACGCGTCGGGGATGATGATGTCTGGGCCAACTCGGGACGGCCCTGAGGCGCAGAGCGTGATGTGACACGCGGGGACGGGAGGGGCCGGAGGACGCCGGCGCGGGCCGTGGTGACCTGCAATCCGCTCACGACGTCATCCTCCAGACGCTCCCGGCGGCGCTCCATCCGGCCCAGTTCCATCTTCAGCTGATCTTCCGAACTCTGCTGTGCCGTCGATGATTGCGATGTGGAAGCGAGGAACGTGCGCGGATAAGCGAGAAGCGAAGCGAGCCGCGGGTTCCAGTTGAACTGCTCGGCTGCAACAGCGGCGGCCGCGAACGGGACGAGAAGAAGCGTGAGAAGCGTGAGTCGTCCGCGTCGCTGTCGGATCACTTCGATACAGAAAACCGCAAGCAGAAGAAAACCCAGTGCGACCACCGGCAGCGCCCATCCCCAGAGGTACATGCGATGGATGCGAAGCAGCAGATCCGTCGCCGGGGAGAGCTCCAGCACAAACCAGATGAGGAGCAGAACCGCCGGCAGGAAATGCAGCAGCCGGAAACTATTGTCCGCCCGGCGGCTCTTCAGCAGCGGATACAGGAGCAGCGGATACAGGATGCTCACGGCAAACGCGATCAGCCACGGCAGGAAATTCCCCTGCAGCGGCGGCAGGAGCGCCATCGTGAAACCTGAGACGGCGAGGACCAGGCCGAGGAGGAAGACGAGAAACGTCTCCGTCGCATGCTTCAGGGGCATAGGAGGGATATGGTCCATCAGGTGATGATTTTTGTCAATTATGAGTTTACGTCAGAAGAAAGCCACAGACGGTACAGAGGGAACAGAGGTACACTAAAAACTTCTACTTTTCTTCTGTGCCTTCTGTGCGCTTTGTCCCTTCTGTCACTTCTTCTTCGGCAAATATTTCCCCATCGGATCCTCCTTCGTCACCGTCGGCAGCACCTGATAGTAGCGCGCGCGGAACAGACGAATCTGGAAAGCAAGGTAGAGTGCCGCGGCCAGAAGCCACAGGACCCAGAGGAAACGCATCGAGACGAACTGAATCTGCTCGGCTCTCGCGATGACGAGAACGAGTCCCGTGAGCCCGAACCAGAATGCCGCGACCGACCAGGAACGGCTGAGCTTCCGGAGGATCCCGTCATGCGTGCGCCTTCTCCAGAAGCTGATGCCAAAAGAAGCGAGGATCAAAACGCCGCACACGATGAGCAGTGCCATCGCTTTCGGGCTGTCGTAGTACGCGTTCGCGGGGTTGGGCCAGAAGAGATAGATGAGAAAATCCTGCATGATCGGAGGGGGAATTATTTCGGAAGAATTTCTTCATCATCTTCTAAAACCACTTCTTCTGCTTCGATTTCTTCGTTTTCTTCGCCTTCTTCGTCTTCCTCACTCTCTTTTGTCTCTTCTGTCTCCTTTGTCTCGTTTGTCTCCCCATCATCAATCGCAAAAACGTGGTCCAATAACTCCATCATCTTCTTCACCCTCACATCCGTCTCCCGCTGTTTCAGCGTCCGCTCCGGACGGATCAGGAGATAGATGAGAAAACCGACCCCCGGCAGGAGCGCCACAAGAAGGATGCAGACGATCTGGTAGAGGAAGGAACGGGTCCGCAGGAGAATGTCACGCGTCGCGAATAGCAGGAGAAAAACGATGAAGATCCCGATACATAAAAGCCCGATCTGAATGAAACGAAGTGTGGGGTCGTCGGCGAGGAGAGTCAGAAAGGAGGTCATGGGGTGCGGTTACAGATGCGGATAACGCTGGCGGTGGACCACAACGTACACGACGGTGCCCAGCAGCGCCAGAACGGCAAGGAGCTGACTGAAACGAAGTTCATACGCCTCGAACGGAAGCCATGGACGCGCAATCAGATACCCCGCACACACGAGTGTCATCACAGCCTCGATCGCAATCATCAGCTTCTGCGGCAGCCGCATCTCGATGACCGCAACGATACCGAGGCTGAGGAACAGGAGGATCAGAATGAGTAAATCGAGACCCGTCGCAAAGACCGGAATGCTGAAATCACCGCGGAATGACTCAAGGAAAATCGTCCCCAACGCCGCCGTCGCAATGCCGGCGAGCGTCTCCGCGCCCGCGCGCCGGGAGCGCTTGCGGACAATGAGGAGAACGAACGTGAGGACGAGGTAGAAGAAGGCGTAGTACAGCTGGACCGGATGGATGGGAACCGCATAGCGCACAGCCATGGCATCGTAGGTGATTCCCCAGAACATGTTCGTCGGAAGCCCGTACGCCTGACCTGCCGCAAATTTGCCGATCCAGTCGAAGACGAGACCGAAGGTTGTTGCGGGCAGGAGGACATCCAGCCACTGTAAAAATGTCGTGCGGGAGGTCCGCCCGAAAATGTACAGCACAATCGCAATGCCGATGGCTGCGCCGAGGAAGCTGAACTGCCCGTCCCAGACGATGAAAACGCGCAGCGGGTCTCGCAGGTACACGCGGTACTCTGCAACAATCGCGGCGATGCGCCCCCCGAGCAGGAACCCGAGTACATGCCATCGCGCGTTGTCGCTGAACTGCTGGAGAGAGAGATTGGCGCTCTCCGCGAGCCGGAAGAAAAACTCCGTCGAGAGCGCTGTAGCGATCAGCAAAAAAAACAGGTGTGTCCAGAGGATGAAGGGGCCGATGGGAAGGGCTTCGAACATGGGAAAAGAGTAGCAGAGGGGTGTATCTGATAACAGAGGCTCAGGGAACCGACTTCGTTGCTTGTTGGCTCGTTTCGCGTTTCTCGTTTCGTTCGAGCAACGAGCCAACGAGAAACGAGCAACGAATTATCCAATACTCGCCTTCAGCCTTCTCTCCCCTACATCCCCCACCGTCCTCTCCACAAATTCCTCCACGCTCACGACCACCTGCTTCTTCGTTGTCACATTGCGCACGGTGACACTCTTCGCATCGACTTCGTTGTCCCCCATGACGAGCAGGTACGGAATCTTCTCTGTCTCCCCTTCTCTGATTCTCTTGCCCAGCGATTCCGTGTGATCGAAAAATTTCGTCCGGATACCTGCCGCCTGCAGCTTCTGTTCAATCTCGCGTGCGTAGTCTTCATGCAGCGCTGCGACGGGAAGTATGCCCACCTGCGTCGGCGCGACCCAGAGCGGAAAGAGACCCGCATGATGTTCGATGAAGATCGACAGGAAGCGCTCGATCGCACCCATGATTGCGGCATGGATCATCACGATGCGTTCCTTCTCACCGCTCTCACTGATGCAACTGAGATCGAACCGCTCGGGCATGTTGATGTCGAGCTGGATCGTCGCCACCTGCCACTCGCGGCCAATGGCATCCTTCGCGATGAAGTCGACCTTTGGCCCGTAGAATGCCGCTTCGCCGGGGGCCTCGAAGAAATCTGCCTTTCTTTCTTTCGCAATCGAACGCAGCTCATCTTCGGCGTGCTTCCACATCGCGGGTGTGCCGAGATATTTTTCAAAGGCATCGGGATCGTGGAGCGAGAGACGGACACGGAGTTGTCCGAAGCCGACCGTCGCATAGAAGGTATCGACGATTTCCCAGATCGCGAGAATCTCATTCTTCGCCTGCGCAGGCCGGCAGAACACGTGCGCGTCATCCTGCGTGATGCACCGTACCCTGCTGAGTCCGTGCAGTTCGCCCGTCTGCTCGTCGCGATAGACCATCGTCGTTTCGGCGTAACGCTGGGGCATTTCGCGGTAACTTCGCTGCCGGGAAGCAAAAATCTGCGTATGGTGCGGACAGTTCATCGGCTTCATCGCGAATTCATGCCCGTCCCGTGTCTGGATCCTGAAAAGATCATCTTTAAATTTTGCCCAGTGTCCCGAGGTCTCGTAGAGTTCCTTCTTCGTAATGTGCGGGATGGTGACACGGTTGTAGCCTTTTGCTTTTCGCAGTTCCCAGACGTAGTCATCAAGCAAATCCCGGAGAAGCGTGCCGCGCGGCGTCCAGAGAGGAAGTCCGGCTCCGACGATTTCGCTGAAACAAAAAAGATCGAGTTCTTTGCCGAGTTTGCGGTGGTCGCGTTTCTTCGCCTCTTCCTGAATCAGCAAATACGCATCGAGTTCTTCTTTTTTCGGGAACGCAGCGACATAGATACGGGTCAGCTGCTCGCGCTTCTCGTCTCCTCTCCAGTACGCACCCGCGAGTGTCATCAGTTTAAATGCATCAACCGGAATCTCGCGCAGATTCTCAACGTGTCCGCCGCGGCAGAGATCCGTAAATGTTTCTTCACGCCTCGGACCGATGTTCACGTAGTGCGTCACCTCCTTCACCCCCTCGTTTTTCACGAGATCTTCGACCAGCTCCACTTTGAACGGCTGCTTCTGCTTCTTCCAGTACACAATCGCTTCTTTGGGAGTCAGCGTGTCACATCTGAATGTCTGTCCCTGATGAATGATCGATCTCATTTCCTTTTCGATCGCCGGAAAGTCGGCATCAGAAATAGGCTTCGCGAAGAGAAAATCGTAATAGCAGCCGTACTCGATCGGCGGACCGATGGTGATCTGCGTATCGGGCCAGAGTTTCGTCACCGCCTGCGCGAGGACGTGGGCGAGGGAGTGGCGGAGCTTGTGAAGGTCGTCGGCCTGTGATGCGGATGCGCTCTTACTCATGATTATGGAGGGAAAATACCGGAAAAAAAACCTTTCCGCGAGGGGAAGGCTGATGGGTGTCACGCATGCACGTCAGCCGCCCTCACAGGGAGGTCGTTGTCGTCGTGGTGGTGACGATCAATGTGTGCACGTCGGGATTATACATGGAGTAGAAATAGAGGCAACATAATAGAAAAAGCGTGTCATGGTGAGCGGCGACGTCCTTCGACGCGGCTCAGGATGACAACTTATTTTAGATTTACTTTTTTAGTATGTCATGGTGAGCGGCGACGAACCACGTCCCTCGTCGGAGCTTACGCTGAGCGACCCCTTCTTTGCCGCCCCTCGTCTCCGCATCGGGGTGACAAAGAAGGGGTCGACGACGAAGGGAATCGGGGTGACAACGCAGGGGCCGACGACGAAGGGCACGTCTGGTATGCTTCAAACATGTTCGGCTTCTCTGAACACGAGCTTCACCTCTTCCGCCGCCTTTCGACTCCGCGCAAAATTCAGGATTTTCTCGATTCCCTGCCGATGAACTTCAGCGACGACACCTGCTACTCGCCGCGGAAGGTGCTAGAGAAAAAAACTGCGCACTGCATGGAGGGCGCGATGCTTGCGGCGGCAGCGCTGCGGTTTCTCGGGCAAAAGCCGCTCGTGATGGACCTGAAAGCGATCGGGCGTGATCAGGACCACGTCGTGACGCTCTTTCGTGATGGAAATAATTGGGGCGCGATCAGCAAAACCAATCACGGCGTGCTGCGCTATCGGGAGCCGGTTTATCGAAGCGTGCGCGAAATCGCAATGTCGTACTTTCATGAGTACTACCTCGACGACGGCCGCAAAACTTTGCGGTCCTACTCTGTTCCGGTCGATCTCTCGCGCTTTGACATGCAAAACTGGATGACGTCGGAAGAGGATCTCTGGGACATCCCGCAGGCAGTCGACGACGCACGACATTTTCCGATGCTTACGCCGCACCAGATAAAAAATCTCCGGAAGGCGGATAAAATAGAAAGAACGATGGCGGCGATGACGGAGTGGAAAAAGCGTTTATGACACAAAATCCAGCTCCTTCTCCAGAGCCCGCACTTCTCTCAGAAGCTGCGAATCGTTGTGCATCTTCCTCTCAATTTTCTGCACCGCGTTCATGACGGTCGTGTGATCGCGGCCGGAGAAAAGTTCACCGATGCGCACATAGCTGAGCGGCTGATATTTCTTTGCAAGGTACATCGCGATCTGCCGCGGGAGGAGAATTTCCCGGACACGGGAGGCGCCGACAATGTCCTGCATGGAGACCGAGTAGTAGCGGCTCACGGCTTCCATTAAATCCTGAAAGGAAGCTTTCCGCTTGAGCGGGACCTCGAAACCCACCGGTGACTCCTGCGCATGCGGATCTTTGTTCAGCTTCACCATAATCTCCGCGATGCTCTTCACCGTCGGCACGCGCTGTTCCAGTTCGTACTGCGCGACGGCCTGCATCAGGATGCCTTCTAGTTCGCGGACGTTTTTCGTTGCATGCTCGGCGATGAACTGGAGCACCTGCATGTCGATGAAGAGTTCGTACTCTTTCGCTTTTTCAATCAGAATCGCGAGGCGTGTTTCGTAATCGGGAGCCGACACATCGGCGATCATGCCGCGCTCGAAGCGCGAGGCGAGGCGGTCGTCGAGGTCGAGTTCCTGCGGCGGACGGTCGGCGGAGATGATGACCTGTTTGTGCTCCTCGTAGAGCGCGTTGAACGTGTGGAAGAATTCCTCCTGCGTCCGTTCCTTATTCGCGAGGAACTGGACGTCATCGATGATCAGCACATCGACGACGCGGTAGCGGCGGCGCAGCTGCTCCATTTTCTGATGCTGGATCGCCTCAATCACCTGATTCGTGAAGTCCTCGGTCGTCGTGTAGACAACCGTTGCTTTCGGCATTTGCTTGAGGATCGCGTTGCCCGTCGCCTGCAGGAGATGCGTTTTCCCGAGTCCCACTCCGCCGTAGAGGAAGAGCGGATTATATTTCCCTCCCGGCTGCTGCGCGACGGCCTGACACGCGGCGTACGCGAGACGGTTGCCGGAACCGACGACGAAATTTTCGAGCGTGTAGCGCGGTGTGAGAATTTTACTGACGATGCCTTCTGCCAATTTCACCTCCTGTTTTCCCGGGAGCTTCCTGCGCTTCGGCTCCGCGAAATGCTGGAGCAAATCGAACGTGCGGGCCGGATCATCTTTCAGTCCCCCGTCG
This sequence comes from Candidatus Peregrinibacteria bacterium, assembly GCA_016215715.1. GTDB lineage: Bacteria > Patescibacteriota > Gracilibacteria > Peribacterales > Peribacteraceae > JACRIG01. The sequence goes on from JACRIG010000063.1 coordinate 8,816, forward strand.
ACCTGATAGACGACCTGACGGATCGAGGGATCCATTTCCTGCGCGGCCTGCAGAGTCTGAGCGCGATAATGTTCGAGGTGCCAGTTGAGCGACATCGGCAGCGGCAATCCGACGACGAGCGTCCCTTCTTCGAGTCCGAGAATCGCCGTGTCGCGAAACCACGTGATGAACTGGCTGCGCTGAATTTTTGGCTCCAGCTTGCGGAGAACCGCAAGCCAGAGATCGCGCAGCGCCGCCGGACTGAGTCTAACGGGTGAAGAGACGGACGACGTCATAGAGGGTAACGAGAAGGATGAGAAGCAGAAGGAAACCGAAGCCGACGGTGTTCGTCACGACTTCGACGCGACGATGCGAGCGGCGGAGAATCAATTCACTGAAGACGAAGAGGAGCCGCCCGCCGTCGAGTGCCGGGAACGGGAGGATGTTGAGCACCGCGAGGCTGAGACTCAGGAGTGCCACGAGACGCAGGTACACGGCGAACCCCTCCTGCACGGAGGTGTAGGTGAGCTGCGCGATGCCGACGATACCCGTGATTCCTTCCGGCACTGTTCCGGTGTGTGCGAGAGAAGAAATCAATTTCCCGATACCGAGAATGGTCTGACCGGTCACGACGCCTGACTCACGCAGGGCAAGCGAGAACGCCGCGGGAAGTCCGCGCACGGGTGCAGAGAGCACGCGCGGCAGGGCCCTCAAATACATGCCTGTTTTTCCGCTCTCTACAGCAACAGTGATGGTTTCCTCTTTCCGGTCAGCACCTGTCAGAAGCGTGTAACTGACACGCGACCGTCCCTGCTGGAATACAATCACCTCCTCCGGCCGGTGCACGGGCTTTCCGTCGACCGCGAGCAGGATGCTCTTTGCCGGAACCTTCGCCTCGTTGGCCGTTCCGCCTGCCAGCACCTCATCGATGTACACGCCGAGTTCCAGCGTGATCTCGCCGCGCCTGCCCGCCTCCTCCATGGTTTCGAGGGACAGATAGGTGGGGATCCATTGACCGAAGGAAAAACCGTAGGTGAAGATGAGCAGCGCCAATACAAAATTCATCGCCACACCCGCAACGAGGATGATCGTGCGCGCGACGATCGACGCACCGGCAAAACTGCCGCGCGCTTTTCGCTCACTTTCTTCGACTGCATTCTCTCCCTTGAGTCTCACAAAACCGCCGAAAGGAATCCAGTTGAGCGAGAAGACCGTCCCTCTCCACTTAAAGAGCTTCCTCGCCTGCGGTGGCAGTCCGAAGCCAAATTCTTCGACTACCACTCCCGCCAGTTTCGCGGCGATGTAGTGACCCGCCTCATGAATCAAAATCAGTCCCGTGATCAGAACAAAGAAAGCGAGAGCGGAGATGAGGATGATCATGATGGGGGCAGAGCAATCGAAGGAAGACGATGCTACGCAAGCTGTGGAAAACTTTCCACTTTTCCACACGGACTTGAGGTTGCACAGTAACCAAAGCGGTGGCATCGCAGCAGAGTGAAGAAAAACAGACATTTGTGTTCTTCGCTGAATGATGTCATGAATCTGCTTTTGATCGTGAATACAAAAATGTGAGAAGAAAAATGCTTTTTAATTCAGAAATATTTTTTCTTCCCAGGCGTTCCTCCTTCCCCACTCGCTGCGGCTCGTCGCCCCTTCCTCCGGAGGAGGACGGGGCTAGTAAGGCGACCGTCGTGCTCCCCTCCCTCCTCCGGAGGGACGGGCTGGGGGAGGGAGGAACGCCCGCAGGCAATGAGATTTTCACGCACACGCCACCACCAACGCCGCCACCCTCTCCGCCCCCGCAGCCTTCAGCACCTCCGCACACGCGTCGAGCGTGGCACCGGTCGTCGCAATGTCATCGATGAGGATCACTGACCGCGGCACGACGGGAACGGCACACCGGAAAGCCTTTGCCAGAGCCGTTTTCCGCTCCTCCTTGGACCGCCATGCCTGATGGCCCGTGGCCCTGCTGCGGCGCAGCATCTGATCGTACGGCAGGCCCGAGGCTGTCGCGACGACGCGTGCGAGCAGATCCGCCTGATTGAAACCCCGCGAGACGCGTCGCAGGACGTGGAGCGGCACCGGACAGAGCACCGAGCCCTCCGGCAGCGGCAGGATGGGAAGTGCGTTCACAAGCAGCATCCCGAGGTCCTGCGACAGGCTACGCACGCGACCATACTTGAAGGTGTGAAGCGCGCTGCGCAGGTACGGCGAGTGATCGTAGGTGCTTCCGGCAACGAGGCGGTCGACGAAGTGAATCCCCCGCTGCCGGAGCACGTTCTGTTCCAGCCGCACCGGGAACGACCGGAGCGCCTTCCGTTCTTCATCCGTGATCCACACGCCGGGAACGCCGGTCAGCGAGCGGCGCGGGAGCAGCAGATCGAGGAGGATGTCCCACATGCATCCATCGTGGAACCGTTCCTCTCACAAAGCAGCCCCCGCGTCCGCAGATTCTTTTCCACAGCCGTCGATCGTGGCTTCCATAAAAGATGTTTGCCGTTCTATGGCAGGGCAGAACGGACCTAACCATTTTTGACCTCTATGCAGAGTTCAATGGCTTCCGTAAGACGTTTGTACAATTGAGACACTGTCTTTGCCTGCGTGTGACAACCTTGTAACGTCGGAACACGCCCTACATACATCCCATTTTTTTCTTGAGTGATGACAACGCGGAAGTATTTCATAAGAATTCATTCTAGATTCTTTGCTAGCACTGGTCAAAAATACCTCTCCATTCTAGCTCTCGATGCCTTGTTGTACCCCACAACTCTTGGTACCCTTCCCCCATTCATCCGGGCAATTAGCTCAGCTGGTTAGAGCGCCACATTGACATTGTGGAGGTCACAAGTTCGAATCTTGTATTGCCCACCACGTAAAATTGCGCGCAGCGAAGCGAGCAGCACATTTTACGTGCCCCGTGGTCGCTTGCGACTTTACGGGGCTACGCGCAATCACGTGGCGCAGCCAAATAAAAGCGCAATCTATTCTTAAAATCCATCAGGCATTCTGTCTTCTCAACTATTCAGCACGATGCTCAACTGATTGAGAAGATTGAATTTTACAAAAGTCGGGTCACCACGCTTTCCTAAAGAGGACTGAGCGAATATGTTTTTCCTTTCGTTATGCATGGCACCATCGACAAATAGTTTTATCTTCGCCCGCGTCGTCTGATCAGGGACTAAACGCTCTACTTTCCCGTGCAGTGCTTTTCGAAAATCATCGGTAAAGCTTCCGGCAGCAGGATCCATCAAATCTGCAGCTGCATCGATGCAATCCATCGTGAGGTCTCTCGCTGATTTTTGCACCTCGTTCGACATGTATTGATTGTAGCATACTTTATTTTCTGTCAAGTCTGTTCAATTCAAATGCCCCTTCTTCATATCCATCTCCCACTTTCCCGAAGGACTCTCTACGTCCCACCGCACATTGATGCCGACATTGTACGAAGAATCACTTTGAATCTTGAGCGAAAGTCCCTCGCCTTTGCGAAGCTTGATTGGCTGCGGGACGGGTAAAAACAATTGCTCCCAATGGGTCAGCGGCGCAGCGGGACTCGTACTCAGGGTGATGCCCGTGAGCAAATCACATTCCCAGAAAAGACAAAAACCGTGGATCGTTTCCGGAGCGTGCATCGTCCACGTCACATCTCCTGATCGTTTACTTTTTTCATTACCCAAAAGATCAATCTCGTCCCATTTTTTAATGGCATCCGGTCCGCTGTACACATCTTTCGGAGTGATCGTCCGGACGTAGAGATTATTCACCGACATTTCTTTTGCAGCGGTGAAAGTAATTTTTTCATCAACATCATTCCATGCCTGTACTTCGCGAAAGATCGTGTCTGAGGTGACGGGCACGACGTACTGACGAATCTTCTGCGGAATCATGACGCCTTCCGGTTTTAGAAACCGCTTTGCATCCAGCAAATTTTCGAGAATATGTTCCTCGAGTGCGAAGTTGCCGAGTGTTTCACTGATGACGATGTCCGCGCGCGGCGGAGTTTTCACGGTCGCAGAATGTTTACGGATGAAGTGACAATTTTTAATGCCGTTTTCCTGCGCGATTTTTTTACTGAGTTCCAGCACGTCTCCGGTTTCATAGAGGTAACATTCTTTCGCGCCGAGAGCGCTTGCGATGAACGCCAGATATCCCGTGCCGGAACCGATGTCCGTAATGACGGATTTGCCCGGAACAATGACCTTTTTGAGTGCCTTGACAAACGCAGCATTGCGAACGGAATCCGCCAGCATTTTTCTGTGGAATTCGATCATGAAATACAGCATACACGAGCCAAAAAGGAACATATAGGATGAAAAACCAAAAATAGAATTTTGCAAGATTCCGCGGGTGGGAAAAACCGGCTTTTTAGGCTATAATTAACAGATTTCCTCACACACAAATATGACTCCCGAACCCGAAGTCCGAAAGCCTGACCTGAGCGGCGGCGAAGGACCCGAAGTCCTCCTCGCGTGGCGCGCCCCCTCGCGCATCAATGCCGAGCGCGGTCCCCGCTGGTACCTCATCGGCGGCATCGCAGTCCTCATCATCGCCGCGTGGGGCATTGTGACGGGGGCGTGGACGGTGTCGATCGTCGCTGTCCTCTGCGGAGCGATCTACGTCCTCCTGCGTGACCACGTGCCGGCGCTCAGAAGCATATCTGTCTCTCCGCAGGGCATCACATTCGAGGGCGTCTTCTACGGCTATCAGGACCTGCGCAGCTTCTGGTTACTTCGAACTGAAGTGGCGACCGTCCTCCACATCACTCAGAAAAAACGCGGCGGGGACCTCGTCATACTCACGGGACTCACGGATCCGCAGACTGTCAAAAAGGTGCTTTCGCAGTATCTGACGGAGGAATCTGACCACAGAGAAAACCTACTTGACACTTTTATCCGCATTTGTAAACTATAGATGCTGTTCTCATACAGCCGCTGGCACTTCGCCGCGAACGGGCTCTCCCTCGGAGAAGCCCGCGTTTGCAGATTCGCGAACGGCGGCGGAGGCGGGACAAATCCGGATCCTGATCGGACGACTCCACCGAACCCTGAGCAGCAGGATCCCGCGAGAACCCTTGCCGAGGGCATGGATCCCAATCAGGGCAGGGAACGACAGGTCGCAGGAGAACAGGACGCAACACACAGGAGAGTGGGTGAGACCGGTGCGACCGGCCGCGAGGCAGAAACTGATGCCGAAGGGAAAACGGAGCGGCAGCGGCGCGCGGAAGCGGCAGTGGAAAAGGCAAATAAAATGCACGACAAAATGGAAACGCTCCATGGCGTGATGGTCGCGGCAATGGATGATCATAAGAAACACCAGCAGCTGGAGGAGGCGGGTCCCGCATGGCAGACGTGGCTGCAGTGTCTTTCTTTTGTGAACGAGCAGATGCAAAAAACTGACCACATGCGAAAAGCGGCATGGGAAATCAGTGAATGGGAAAACGGGAATCGCTCTCCCCATCAACTCTACACATTTCTGGAAGGGTTCACGGAACCGGGAAGAGATCTCGTCAGTCAGTCCCGCGAACGGTCAGCGGACGGGCGGGACGCACGTGAGGCCATCTACACACGGGATAATCTTCTCAGCAGCGTCCAGAGCGGCATCCTCGATTCGGGGAACACCAACTATGATTTCACGGACAGCGGAGCCCCGTGGGAAACGCGGACGAAAACAAATCAGATGATGGTCACCGGCATGGTGAACGGACTCGGAGTGCGATCACAGGAGGGAGCCGGCAGTATCGGCGAGTACCTGTCGGTCATTCTGCAGGATATCGAGGAACGTGCGGCCGCTATGGACAGCGCCCTGCAGACGAAAGTGTGGAAAAATGACAAAGGGGAAGAAG
>JACRIG010000061.1 GCA_016215715.1 Candidatus Peregrinibacteria bacterium
ACATATCTCTCTTATATGTCATTATCAACCGCCACCCACCGGCTCCGACGCAAGCGCCGCATCCGCGCGCGCATCAAGAGTACGACACAGCGCCCGCGCCTCACCGTGTACCGCTCACTCACGATGCTCACGGCGCAGGTGATCGACGATCTCGCCGGCAAGACACTCGTCGCAGCCTCCACACGCGAGGCGAAGGGAAAGGCGAATGTCGAGGGCGCAAAGAAACTCGGCACGCTGATCGCGAAGAAAGCAAAGGATGCAGGAATTTCTTCTGTCGTCTTCGACCGCAATGCCTACAAGTACCACGGGCGCGTCAAAGCGCTCGCCGACGCCGCCCGGGAGGGTGGACTTCAATTTTAATTTTCTCACATGCTTGAACTCTCTTCACCACTTGAGGCCGAAATTCGCAAGGAACTTGCAGCAGCCGAGACAGGCGTGCTGGAATCTGATGTAGTGCTTTCTGCAGAACATCGCGGAGAAATTCTTCTGGTGAATGTTGCCTGCTCCGAATCTATTCCAGGCTACGAGCCCCTTGCTAGAAACCCAAGTATCATTCAGATTTCCATTCCTTATACAGATTCAATGAAAGCAATTCTTTCTCCCGTAGCAGCATGAACGCAAAATCCTCCAACCCCGACCGGCAGCACCGCAGAGGCGGACGTGACCGTGAACCAAGTGAGTTCACGGAGACGACGCTGAGCGTCGACCGCGTCACGCGCGTCGTGAAGGGAGGCCGCCGCATGCGTTTCCGTGCCATCGTGGTTGTCGGTAACCGCAAAGGAAAAGTCGGCATGGGGACGGGCAAGGCGAACGAAGTGCAGATCGCCGTCAACAAAGCAATCAAGGACGCGCGCCGCCACATGATCAAGGTGCCGCTCACCAAAGGTACGATCCCGCACGAAGTGAACGTGAAATTCAAAGCCGCGAAAATCCGCATCATCCCCGCCAGTGAAGGAACAGGTGTCATCGCGGGAGGTGCACTGCGCGTTGTCTTGGATCACGCCGGAGTCCGTAACGTCCTGAGCAAGAGATTCGGCACCGGCAACAAACTCGTCAACGCGCAGGCGACCTTCAAGGCGCTCGCGATGCTCAAACCTCTGCGCGCAGGAGACATCGCCGAGGAAGCAGCCGCAGCCGCTCCTGCGGTGACTCCCGAGCAGCTGAAGGTAACCGAGATGTCGAAGGAAGAACTCCTCAAGCAGCAGGAGATCAGCAGGAAGGCGGGGACGGATGCGT
>JACRIG010000060.1 GCA_016215715.1 Candidatus Peregrinibacteria bacterium
CGTGCGTGGTTCGACGCGGCTCACCATGACACGCACGTCTCTACAGAGCCAGGAAAGATGAACTACCGCTGAGCCTCCGCTGTTTCTTCCGCGAACTTTTCGCAGCGTGCGTACGCAGGCTGAAAGATCGAAGGTACATCAATGCTACCGGCATCAGTATCAACAATCGGTTCGTCGAGTTCGTAGCCGCTCATATCGTGGTCATGAAGGTCAAGACCGCCCAATTCCGCGGCAGCCGTAACACGCAGACCAACGACTGCTTTGACGAGAAGCCATGCAAGCGTGGAGGCGACGACCATGAAGCCGCCGACTGCCGCGACGCCGATCAACTGTGTCATAAGCTGTGCCGAACCGCCGCCGTAGAGCAGACCGTCCACCGTTCCTACCGATCCCGCTTTCGTCGCGAAGAGACCGAACGCAAGTGTCCCCCAGATGCCGTTGACCAGATGGACGGAGAGGGCGCCGACCGGATCGTCGATGCGCAGGTAATCGAAGAAGAAGGTCGCGTAGTAGGAGAAGACGCCGGCAGCAGCTCCGATCGCTAGGGCACCAATCATCGATACGCCGTCACAGGGAGCGGTGATGGCAACGAGACCCGCGAGCGTGCCGTTGATCGCTACCCCGAAATCAACTTTTCTCGTCTTCAGCCATGCGGCAAAAATTGCCGTGAATGTGCCCGCTGCTCCCGCGAAGTTTGTCGTCAGGAAAATGTGGCCGATAGCTTTCGGATCCGCCGCGAGTGTGCTCCCCGGATTGAAACCGAACCATCCGAGCCACAGAATGAATCCGCCGATGGCAACCAGAGACATGTTATGTGCCTTAATAGCGCGCGGCTTGCCCTGCGCGTTGTACTTGCCGAGTCTGGCACCCACGAGAAGCGCTCCCGTGAGGCCGACCCATCCGCCGATCGAATGCACCACCGTCGACCCTGCAAAATCATGGAAGCCCATCTGACCCAACCATCCGCCGCCCCATATCCAGTGGCCCGTGGTGGGGTAGAGAACGGCGCCCATGATGAAAGCGAAGAGAATGTAGGCCGAAAGTTTCATCCGTTCCGCGATGACGCCCGAGAGAATGGTTCCTGCGGTATCCGCGAAGACCATCTGGAAGAAAAAGAGCGCGGAGATGGCGACGCCGGAACTACCGAGAACCGTGAACGATGTTTTATCGAGCAGTGACGGGAAGAAGCCGCTGAGTCCCATGAATGCGTTGCCATCACCGAACATGATGCCGAAGCCGATGGCCCAGAACGAGACCGTCGTGACGGCGATGATCAGGTAATTCATTGCCAGAACATGCACGATATTCTTGGAGCGGCAGAAACCCGCTTCGACACAGGCGAAGCCGGCATTCATCCAGAATACGAGGCAGCCGGC
>JACRIG010000064.1 GCA_016215715.1 Candidatus Peregrinibacteria bacterium
ACATGCTTCATGTGGCCCGAGAACAGCACAGGAAGGCTGCGGAGATTTTAAGAACGCTGGAAACGAAGGTGGCAGAACTCGGCCGCTACGGGCTGGATACCGCCGGAATCATCGACGCGCCTCCGGCCATCTCCATCAGGAAGGCAAATGGGTTACACTCGAACAGCAAACGGAGTTTTCCGTTGGGATACTTGGGCGGGAAGGGCGGATAGGTAAAAATCCCCTGCCCCTTGAGCAGGATATGGTTCAAATCGGGCACCATTCCTCCGGAATAGCGCAGGGTATAGCCCTTCAGCATCCAGTCATCCACCAGTTTTTTGTATTTAGGATTGTCCTGAGCCGCGCGCAGATTGCCCGGCGCGAAATATTTGGAAGTGTCACTTATTTTTATATCTTCGCGGGTCAGCGAATACTCGTACACATCATTCAGGGTGAATTCGTGCACGCCTTTGCCCGTGGTATACACCAGCGTGGTGCGGGGCCCGTAAACGGCGTACAGCGCGGCCACTTGTTCGCGGCCCGTTTTCCCGATAAATGGTCCGGATTTGTAAATAGAAAAAATCGACCCGATCGCCAGATTTGTATCCACGAGCGAAGAACCGTCGAGCGGATCGTAAGCCACGGAATACGTTTCGTCTTTCAGTTCATGCTCAAAAACCGTCTCCTCCTCCGATTCCTCGGAAATAGCGTTGGCCACAAGGCCGCTCACTTTCAGATTATCCATGATGATCCGGTCCGCCAGAACATCGAGCGAAAGCTGTTCCTCGCCAAAAAGATTGCTCGTGCCCGCCAACCCCAAATCACTGGTTTTAATGGCATGATGGATAAACTTGGTCGCCCGCGCGATGTACCGGATCATGTGCCTAAGCGAATGGGGCGCGCCGGATTTATAGCGGAGATGGGAATCTAAAAAATTTAACATAAACTTAATTTACAATTTATATCCGATTCACATTCCCCAGAATATCCAGCTTGTGCATCACCATCTTTTTAACCGCTTCCCGGGCGGGGCCAAGGTATTTGCGGGGGTCAAAATTTTCGGGCAATTCGGCAAAAGCCTTGCGGATCGTTGCGGTCATGGCCAAACGCAGGTCAGTATCAATATTCACTTTGCACACGCCCATTTTTGAAGCTTTGGTGATCATGTCTTCCGGTACGCCTTTGGCTCCGGGTATTTTGCCGCCGTATTGGTTGCACATTACCACCAGCTCTGGAATAACCGTGGAAGCCCCGTGCAAAACCAGTGGAAAGCCCTTCAGTTTTTTGGCGATTTTTTCCAGACGTTCAAAATCAAGCCGCGCTTCCCCTTTAAATTTATAGGCTCCATGGCTCGTGCCAATGGCCACCGCCAACGAATCCACGCCTGTTCTTTCCACAAACTCCACAGCCTGATCCGGGTCGGTATAATGCCCGGTGCCTACTACTCCGCCTTCTCCGGCATCAAACTGCTCGCCAATCAGCATTCCCAGCTCCGCTTCCACCACCACGCC
>JACRIG010000065.1 GCA_016215715.1 Candidatus Peregrinibacteria bacterium
ATGACTTTGCCGCAGATCTTTTTTTCGACGGCGTCTGGCTTAAGGAGGATGAGGGTTTGCTGCTTCATACAATAGGTAGGGAATTGGCGCGCAGTATAAAGGCACAATCCACCCCAAACAACGTAAACGGCGTGGTTTTACTGCGTTCCCTGGCCAAATGCCTACTTCTCCTCACATACACCGGCACAGACCGCAGGGCACATCTCGGCCCCGGGTTCGCAGGCGGACTTACAGTCGCCCCACTCCGTAGAGCAGCGTTGCGTGCTGGAACAGTCGTTGGAAGAGAGGCACTTCTTCTGTGGAAGACAGGCCATCTTGGTGCAGGCAGGGCCGCTCTCGGTGCACGTGCATGTGTTGCAGTCCACTTTGTAGCTCTCGCCAAGTGCATGGCCGTCACACTGCAGTTGCCCAATAGCACTCAACTTCACAACCACGAACGCCATCTCTGCGCGTGTGAGGAAGCTTGCTGGTTCACGACGTACGCCATCGAACACGCCTTCGCCGCTCATCGCCGTCATGTAGGGTTCGTACCAGTGATCCGGTGCGCGGATGTACACAGGCAGCGTGACATCAAACGCATTCGCGGCGATCTTCATAGCTTCGGCAATGTTGATGAATCGACCTCCCTTAAACGTGCCATCGTCATATCCACTGATGATGCCTGCCTTCTTGGCGGCACAGGCCGAAGCCCAGTACCACTGTGTGGCGCCCACGAAGTCTTTGAAGCACACACCCTCATCACTCGTAGGCGTGCTCTTGCCGCTCGCGGCTACAAGCACCTTTAAGAATTCTGCGCGGTTCACGCTCTGGGTAGGACGAAACGTTCCATCTTCGTAGCCCTCGACCAACTCTCTGTCTGTGAGTTCGTTAATAGCTTCCTGCTGGTTCTTAGGGATGCTGCCAGTATCGGAATACTCAGCGACAGCTGAGTTACTGAGCAACGAAGCGGCTACACCAAGACCAATGAGGGAGAAGAAGAGGGGCTTCATACAGCAGAAGACGGGGAAA
>JACRIG010000066.1 GCA_016215715.1 Candidatus Peregrinibacteria bacterium
GGACAGAAGCGGTACACCACCGAGATCATTGCCGATCAGGTCTGCCTCCTCGGAGCGCACCATCCACTCGCAGATAGCGCCATCCAGTCCGGCGCGAGCGGTGCCGGAGCATCCATACAGAACAGCGCACCGTCTGCGCCCCTCGCGGAGCAGGATATTCCTTCTCCGGAAGCGACGTACGCATCGGAGATTAAAGTTGAGGATCTGCCGTTTTAAGGCGCGGTTGGGAAACCTACGGTTTCCCCTCCGCGAACCAACCCTTTCCCTGAGGGGTGTCCCTCCAGGCAGGCGGAGCCTGCCTTCGGGACGCATTATCACAATGGCACTATACAGCCATCTTTCCCGTAGAGCCGCATCTCGATTTCCGCGAGTCGCGGCTCCTTCTCTCGTACCGTCCCGATGACGGAGAGGACATCTCGGAATGTTCCGGTCCCTGCGTTGAGGAGAAAGTTCGCGTGCTTCTCGCTGATCTGCACGTCACCGCAGCGCAGTCCTCGCAGCCCAGCCGCATCGATGAGCTGCCAGGCCGACGTGCCGTCCGGAAGCGACTTGAAGCAGGAGCCGGCTGTTTTCCCATGAATCTGGGTTTCGAAGCGTTTCTTGAGGAGGTGTTCCACCTCTGTCAGGACTTCCACCTTCGGGCGCGGGGGCGGCGTGAGGACAGCTTCCCACACGATGCAACCGGGAAGCATTTTGAAGACGCTATCGCGGTACCGGAATCCGCAGGCGCCGACAGGATATGTTCGCCACTCGCCTCCCAGGAGCACTGTCACATGATCGACGTACGTTCCGATCCAGATTCCCTTCGCGCCCTGCCCGGCGTTCCCGACGATCGCTCCGCCCACGGTTCCGGGGATGCCGGCGAGGGGGGAGAGATCGAGATTATTGGCTGCGCACTCATTGATGAGTGTTGCGAGTATCTTTCCCGCTTCGACGGTGAGGCTCATTGGCTGTTGGCTATTAGCCATTGGCTCAATGGTCAATCGATCCGCGAGAACACGAACCACCACCGCGTTAATAGTTCCATCGGCAAACACGGTATTCGCCC
>JACRIG010000067.1 GCA_016215715.1 Candidatus Peregrinibacteria bacterium
AAAATTTCCGGAACAGGATCCACACAGTGGAACGAAACCTGGATGGATGGATAGTGCTGTTCGATGAGCCAACCGATTCCCAACATGGAACCAATCGCGTCGCCATCGGGGTTACGGTGGCAGATGCAGCGGACAGCCTTGGCACCCTCGAGGAGAGTGCGAAACGTGGCCAGATCTGACTGCGTGAAGACCATAAAGGAACGGAGTCTAGGACCCTCTGCAGACATGCTCAATGAGCTGCCCTTGCGGGTTATCCACACCAACTACGTGATGCTGCATTGTCTGGTTCTTTCGACATTATTTTCCTTCCATGTCGAGTTTCCGCAGCAGGTCGCTGACTCTGTTCGCACCTTCATCGGACTTATCGATCCTAAAGCGAATCCTGGGGATCACGCGGCGGTCTAACTCACCCAGTTTCTTCTGGATGGCCTGCACATGCTTACTCAAAGCTTCCACAGCCAGTTTGGGTTCATTGAGTGCGCTGATACCGATGTCTGCATAGCCACTGTCGGGCGCGATGCGGATATTGGTGATGGACACCATGCCACAAGCGGGCGGGCACATGCGCAGGAAGGGCGCTTCCACCTCTCGTACAACCGAAGCCAACATGTCTGTGCGCTTGCTCATGGCGAAAGTGTACACTGAGGTCGATGTCGCAATCCCCTATTTCCATCGTCTTCTGTGGCACTTCGGAGTTCGCGGTTCCTGTATTGGAGCGCTTGGCACAGAACCCTGCGTTTCAGATCCAACTGGTCATTACGCAGCCCGATAGACCCGCAGGCCGAAAACAGGAACTCACTGCGTCACCGGTGAAAGTGGCAGCAGAAAAGCTGGGGCTGAATGTGGCTCAACCAGAAAAACTCAATACAGAGCTCTTCGCCATGACTTCTCAACTGCCTGACCGTCCGGACTATTTGGTTGTAGCCTCGTACGGTCAGCTCTTGAGCGATGCCGTACTCGCCTGGCCAAAGATCAAACCTGTGAATGTGCACCCGTCTCTGCTCCCCCGCTGGCGCGGTGCCACACCACTCAATCACACGATTCTTGGTGGCGACAC
>JACRIG010000068.1 GCA_016215715.1 Candidatus Peregrinibacteria bacterium
CCCGTGCAGGACATGGTGCTCGGCTGCTACTACCTGACACAGGTCCACGACGGCAAAAAAGGAGAGGGGATGATTTTCGGCAGGCCTGATGAAGCGTTCCTCGCGCACGATTCCGATCTCATCGATCTGCAGGCGAAGATCAAAATCCGTGTGAAGAAGGAAGATGGTTCTTCCGAGATTGTGGAAACCTCCGCCGGACGAATGTATTTTGAGGAAATCATGCCGAAGGGTCTCGGCCGCGTCACAAAAGCGCTCACGAAAAAAATCCTCTCAAATCTCGTCGCCAAAACGCTGGAAATTCTCGGCGAGGAGGAGACGGTGCAGTTTGCGGACCGCATCAAAGATATCGGCTTCCGCTACGCTACGGTCTCCGGTGTGTCCATCGCATCCTCCGATATTCTTGTTCCGCAGGACTGGCAGGCGCTCGTCGATGAAGCGAACGAAAAAATCCGCAGGATGAATAACTTCCATTGGAAGGGCTTCATCACCGCCGACGAACGCTACATGCACGCCATCCGCATCTGGAGCGAGACGAAGAACGTCGTGTCGTCCGCGATGGTCCGCGACTTTCTGAAAGAACCCGAGAACGACATCACCTACGTCATCGACTCCGGCGCCCGCGGTAACTGGGGACAGGTGACGCAGCTCGGCGGTATGAAAGGACTCGTCGCGAACCCGTCCGGCCGCACCATCGAACTCCACATCCAGAGCAACCTCAAGCAGGGCTTCTCCGTGCTCGAGTACTTCATTGCGACCCACGGTGGTCGCAAAGGAAAATCCGACACCGCGCTCAAGACCGCCGAGGCCGGCTACCTCACGCGCCGTCTCGTCGACGCCGTGCAGGACATTGTCATCCGCGACGTCGATTGCGGAGCCGTGAAGCACCACCTCATTACGCAGGAGGACAGTGAACGCATCGGTGAGAAGCTCGAGGCCCGCATCTTCGGCCGCGCGCTCGCCGAGGATCTTGTTGTCCGCGGGAAGACTATCGGCAAGCGCAATGATGAAATTGATTCTGCGATGCTTGATATCATTACCGAGGCAAAAGTGGATGCGGTGCCGGTGCGTTCCGTCATGACCTGCAAAACGAAGGGCGGCATCTGCGTGAAGTGCTACGGCCGCGACCTCGGCAACAACCGCACCGTCCAGATCGGCACGCCCGTCGGCATCATTGCCGCGCAGTCGATCGGGGAGCCGGGAACGCAGCTCACCATGCGTACGTTCCACATGGGAGGTGTCGCCGAAGGCGCGGACATCACGCAGGGTCTCACGCGCGTCGAGGAACTCTTCGAAGCCCGCAACCCCCGCACGTCGGCCCAGCTCGCCGACGTCGCCGGCCTCGTGAAAGTCTCTCACCACGGGGGTAAAACGACCATCACCGTCACCGAGCAGGAGCCGGGAGACGATACCTACCACCTGCCGCCGGGGTTCCAGCCGGTCGTCGGAGGCAACGATTCCGTTGAGGAACGCACCATCATCGCGAAGTCCCTCTACGACAAGTCCGTGCTGCGCGCCGTCTGTGCAGGCGTCGTGCAGGACATCATCGATGGAAAGATCCGCATCCGCCACGCCGTCCCGCAGGAGCGCGTCTACAACTTCAGCGGCCGCGAGTCGCTGATCGTCAAAACCGGCAGCATGGTTGGGGTGGGTGATCCGCTCAATGCCGGACACTTCAATCTGCAGGATCTCCTCGAGAAGAAGGGCGTGTATGCGGTGCAGGACTACATCGTCCGCGAGGTCCAGCATATCTACGCCTCGCAGGGGCAGACCATCAACGACAAGCATCTCGAGATCATCGTCCGCAAAATGTTCTCGAAGGTCCGCATCACCGACGCCGGCCTCACCAAGTTCCTCCCCGGCGAAGTCGTCGACCGCAGTGAAGTCGATCACGAGAACGAGCAGATTACGAAGAAGAAAAAGAAAGAGGTGAAAACCGCGACCTTCGAGCAGCTGCTGCTGGGCATCACGCGCGTCGCTCTCGCGACCGACAGCTGGCTCTCGGGCGCCTCCTTCCAGGAGACCATCCGCGTTCTCGTCGATGCCGCCACCACCCGCAAGATCGATATGCTCGTGGGCTTAAAGGAAAACGTCATCATCGGACGTCTGATCCCGACCGGACAGGTGTATCGTCAGCGATTTACGAGCGAACAAGCGAAGGCACCAAAGGCACCAAAGGGACCAACGGGGCCAAAGTAGGTTTTCGACATTGGTCCCCTTGGTCCCTTTGGCAACCTCGGTCCCTTTTGCCCAGAATGACTTTACTACCCATCTGTCCTTCCTCTACCATCCCAGCCTCATGCCCACCATCAACCAGCTCATCCGCCGGCCGCGCAAGGATAAGCGTGTGAAGTCCAAAGCTCCCGCGCTCCAGTATACGTGGAACGCGCTGCACATGCGTCCGGTGCCGCTCCCCAAAGGCTCGCCCTTCAAGCGCGGCGTGTGTCTGAAAGTGACGACGATGACGCCGAAGAAACCGAACTCCGCTCTCCGCAAAATCGCCCGCGTCCGGCTCACCAACGGTCACGAAGTGAAGGCGTACATCATGGGAGAGGGGCATAACCTGCAGGAACACTCCGTCGTCCTCGTCCGCGGTGGTCGTGTGAAGGATCTTCCGGGAGTCCGCTACCACATCGTCCGCGGCGTCCTTGATACCGAGGGCGTGAGAAATCGCAAGCAAGGCCGCTCCCGCTACGGTGCCCGCAAGCCGAAGGCGTAACCGTTGTTCGTTGATTCGTTTCTCGTTTCTCGCTTCCTACTTTCTTCCCATCCTTCTCGTCGTTCGGGCAACTAGCCAACGAGCAACGAGCAACCCTCATCCATATGGCCAAGCCCGTCAAACCATTTATCCCCGAAGGTTCCAACCCCTCCCTCGAGAAGTTCATCTGCTGCATGATGGAGGATGGCAAGAAGTCCGTCTCACGCCGCATCTTCGCGGATGCGATTGCGGTGATCAAAACCCGGACAAAGGAGGACCCGATGGAAGTCTTCAGTAAAGCAATGCTCAACGTGACGCCGCTCATCGAGGTCCGCCCCAAGCGTGTCGGAGGAGCCGTCTATCAGGTGCCGATCGAGGTCACCGCCAAGCGTCAGGTTGCCCTTTCTATCCGCTGGATTCTCGGCGCCGCGCGTGACCGCAAAGGGATGCCGATGTCGCAGAAGCTCGCACTCGAGCTCCTCGACGCCTCCGCGGACCAGGGTGGCGCGTTCAAGAAGAAGCAGGATGTCATCAAGATGGCCCAGGCCAACAAGGCCTTCGCGCATCTCGCTAAATAATTTGGTCGTCCTGTAGAGACGTGCGACGCGCACGTCTAAACTGTGGTGTTTTCGTAAAACATGGCAGCAAATGTAGAGACGTTGCCGGTGGCACGTCTCACGCCCGCGGGCCCGAGACGTTCGCCCCGAACGTCTCTACAGGACGCTTGCGGGTTTGTTTTTTTGGTGAAATACTCAATCTCCCGCTCTTTCTCATTACGTCATCGGGATTGAACCTCGTGCGGCGCTTCGGAATGTCTCCGCAAGCACTTCTGCACGATCACAGTCCCGAGGGAGGAAAAACCTCATGAAGACTCTCATTCTGTTCCTTGCGCTCGTCTGCGGTCTCATTTCTTTTCCCGGTTTCATTCTCAAAGCACAGGAGAAGAAGCAGGAGAAGAAAGACGAGCCCAAGAGCGCCCTGAAGTCCGAGAAGGCGTTTGCGAAGTATATGTTGATCATCGAAAACCTGAGCTTTCCCGATGACTGGCATAAACTTGCATCCGGCTACGCGGAAATCCTGACCAACCTTGAAAAACTTGCAAAGAATCCCAAGCAGATGAAGGTGGTCGAGGAGGAGCTGAAAATTATGAGCGACAATTTCGAGAAAGCCCGGAAGCTCAAGCTGGAGGGTCCGTATGCTCTCCGCTGGAACGGCATCTTCTGGGTCGTCCGCCTGAAGAAGCTCGATAAGAAGTAACCTTTCCTCCTTTTATAACCCCCGCCCCGCATTCAGGATGGATGCGTATCGCGGGGGTTTTCGAATTTGGCCCATTTCGAAATACTGCATAGGTTCACATACATATTGCACTCCCTGAGGTCTCCATAGACCCATGGGAAGAGGACGTTTCAAACCTGCATTCAAAGGCATTCGAGGATTTACCACCTGCTACAACAGGGCGGTACGGTGGGAACATATGACCGA
>JACRIG010000069.1 GCA_016215715.1 Candidatus Peregrinibacteria bacterium
AGAATTTGCCTCCTGTCTACAGCATCGCCGAGTTACAATATGTTCAGGAATTTTGAAGAGAAGGGCGATTCTTTCGCTAGCAAAATAGGCGTTTTTATGTTATAATAACAGAAGACATGAAAAAAATCCTCTCCGATTACCCTCGCCTATTGTCGTATTCATGCGCGATCATCCTCGCATATTTCTTTTATCAAACGGGATATCTGCAGTGGATCGGCGATCATCTGGATGGTTTTGGATACCCCTCGATTTTCCTCGCGGGAGCGCTGTATGGTTTTGGATTCACGGCGCCGTTCGCATCCGCGTATTTCATCGCTATTTCCCCACATGTCTCTCCGTTACCTGCGGCCATCATCGGAGGGATCGGAGCCGCGACCGCTGATATGACGATTTTTCAGTTGATCACCGTTTCGTTTCGCAACGAATTGGTCCGATTGCATACCACGAACGTATACAAACGCATCCACGCGCTTCTTTGCCGATCAACGGCGTCCGAAAGATTGAGATGTATCGGAAAATGGCTGCTGGCGGGAATCACCATCGCGTCCCCTCTCCCCGACGAGATCGGCGTCACGATTCTCGCGACAGTGACGGACATCGAAAGCAAACGAATGGCGGTCCTCTGCTTCACACTCAATGCCATGGGGATCTTCGTCCTTCTGCAGATTGTACGCTGATCACTGGGCGATGCCGTCTCCTACTTTCACCTTCGCCGGCCGGAGTACTTTGCCGTGGAGCAGATAGCCGTCTTCCAAAACTTCGACGACTGAATTTTCTGCTCCCGGACCCGTCAGGAGCACTTCGTGACGCGAAGGATCCATCTTTTCTCCGAGCGGCGAAAACTTTTCCAGACCCATTTCCGAAAGTTGCCGGAGGAGATCCTGCTCAACCGCCGTGATGCCCTTTACCCATTCGACAAGCTCAGGGTAAACCCCTTTATTTCCTTCCCATTCCTTGGGGAGATGTGTAAATGCGCGCTGAAAATTGTCGACAGTCGGAAGCAGCCGCCGCAGCACGGACTCCGCCGCATACTTACGCAGTTCATCGGCATCACGTTCCAATCGTCCCCGCGCATTCTGGAGATCCGCCTGCGCACGGGCGGCGAGTTCCGTGAGGGAATGGACCTGCTCTTTCAGTGCAGCCACCTCCGCCTGTAGCACTGCGACCTGATCACCTCCCGTCGGATCGGACTTTTTGCCCTGCATGAGGGAAGAATAACGGAAAAAAGATGCTCCTGCCATCCGGAAACCCTTCCCGCTCGGCTCACTGCGTGCACGGCACCGTCGGGTCCGCGATGCAGCTTTCGGCCGGCGGCTTCCCGCGCCACGGACAGGTCTGCGAGTAGAGACACGCGTCGTTCGTCATCTGTTTCAGTTCTTTTTCCGCCTCATCGTCGGACGCCTTGTACGTCAGCAGCACCGCGTCTTCATCTGCAAATACATATGTCCACGCGACGAGGAACGGATGAGGGCAATCCTCCGTCGGTCCGCATGCGGCTGCTTCCTTTCCGTTCACGAAGAATCGCCAGTCGTCGGTGTCGGTCGTGTGCCAGCAGGTGCGGGCACCGTCCGCCGGATCAAAGCAGAGGACGGACGAAGACGGATCCAGACGGAAACCAAGGGATGTCAGAAAGTCCCCGAACGTCAGCCCCGGCTTGTGACGATGAGCGACATTGCCGTTGCTGTCGTGGAGATGCAGGTATGGATGAAGATGCGTATGAGGATGCTCTCCTTCTTCTTCCGCCTTCGACGAACCGGACATGTACACCTCATCAGAAAAATTGAGCTGTTTGCCCCCGATCCACACCGCGAAATCCGCATGCGTGTGATTGGGGTCGGGATTCTCTGTGGTCAGGAAACTGCACCCCGAAAGAAGCACTGTCGCCGCCAGAAAAGAAAAGCAGGGTAAGCGCATGGAGATCATGGCTGAACAACGAGCGTACCCTTCATGTCGCGGTGCCCCGATCCGCAGGGAATGGCGCAGCGGAAAGAAAACGCTCCGGCGCGGTCGGTCGGGATCATGACCGTCACCGTCTGCCCCGCCTCGATACGCTGATTGATGCCGAGTTCCGGCACCGAGAAACTGTGCATGCCCGCCACCGCGGTCAGCCGGACGGCGACGGTCTCGCCTTTCTTCATGGGAATGGATGACGGCGTGAACGACCAGTTGTCGACGACGACATCGACCGTGCGCGCAGCAGGCGCCTTTGTGGTCGTCGTTCTCCGGGTAGCCGCGGCTTCGAGACCGGTGCTGTTATCCTGCTCAAGAGAGACGCCGTTCGAAGAGGCCTCACTGGATGTTCCGTCCGGTGGAGGGGCCACGGGGACCCCGGCACTGCAGCCGGCCAGAAGAGCTACCGAAGCGAGTGTGAGAGCGAATGATTTAGACATGGCAGTGAGGGAAAGTGACAATACAGCCATCGTAAGGTACGCTGAAAAGCGATGCAACGAAAAACGATCGCAATCATCCTGCTTGTCCTCGGTCTCGCCTTCGTCTTCGGAGTCTTCGGCATAGGTAAGTTTCAGGATCCCCTCCTCTGGATCGGGTGGATGCCCCCGTGGATGGACGGATTTCTGGGACTCCCGGCATCCTCATGGCTGAGGATCACCGGCATCGGCGAGATTCTGCTCGCCATCCTTCTTCTGATACCCGTCCGCGCACTGCAACGGATCATCGTAATTTTCATGTCACTTCACCTTCTCGCCGTCCTGACGCAGACCGGCTGGAACGACATCGCCGTCCGTGACATCGGCTTGCTGCTGTCGTGCCTCTCACTGCTTTTCCTGCTGTAATCAAACACTCATAGCACTACAGACCACTTCCCGCCCCCCGTGCATTGCTCATCGGGCCATGCAGTGATTGGATGAGGAGATCGCTCATTCGCATCACCGCATTCTGTGTGATGGTGAGCGTGTGTCGCATCCTCTTTCATTTCTTTTTTTGAGGAGGTGCTCCATGGAAAACGACATGGGCATCACGTACGTGGGCGCGGTTGTCACCGGCGCCGTCATCGTTCTCTTTTGTCTGGCAGG
>JACRIG010000070.1 GCA_016215715.1 Candidatus Peregrinibacteria bacterium
GGAGAGATTCAGGCGAGACGACGTAGATGGTGTACCCGTCGACGGGGTACGAGAAATTTTTCAGTTCGGAAATTGCTTCTGTCGGGACGACGAGGAAGATCATCGAGGCGATCTTTGTGTTCTTTTTCGCCTTCTGCGCCGTCGTCTTCACGGCATTGTTGATGTAGGTCTGCAGACTCTCTGCTTTCGAGGCCTTCGCGTCGAAGATGATGTACTGGTCGAGGAACTCCAGCAGGAAATCCGGCTTCAGACTGCCGTCAAAGTCATCTGGCAAATTCGTGTTCGTGTAATGCGCGAACGCCATCTGCGGTGATTTACACAGGCTGCTTAACTGCGCGACGACGTTTTTTTCATGTTCGGCCCACAGGCGATCACGCTCTTCCTCCGCACTCTGCCTTTCCTCTTCCTCTTCCTTAATGACGCGCGCGCGTTCTTCCTTTAAGGACTCCTGTGCTTTCTGTAATTGTGAGAGTTGTGTACTAAATTCCTTCTCGCGCTGATGCTGCTCCGCTTCGAATTCCACGATCTGCTTCTTCAAAGCATCCCGCTCCTTTGCCAGCGTCTTGATTTCTTCCTTCACCCCCACCTGCTCCGCGTACATCTGCTTATTCTGGCCGAGGAGCTTATTCTTCTCCGACTTCTCGGTCTCATAATTTGACTGTAACTCACCGATCCTTCGTTCTTTCTCCTTCAACTCCGCTTTGAGTGTGGCTGCATCATCAGAGCCAGTTGCCGTACTCTTTCTGAATTGCAATCCGATGAGAGCAACGATCCCGACGAGCAAAATTATTTCAAAAGCAGTCATACTTCTATAGTAGGGAAGGGTGGAGCCTGAGCATAGTCGATGGGTGGACGGATGTCCACTATGATCATTTTTTATCGCTTCGAAGAGCGGTTTTCTGGCTCATCCTCTTGCAATTCTCAAAGCCGGACATTACTATGGTCGCCTGTCCCTGCCTCGGAACGCGATACATCGCCTCCGACGCATGGCTCCCACTTTTTTTGTCTGCCCCACTCCTCTATGACCCTCAAGCGTACCTCCAAGAAAAAACTGATCGAGAAGCACCGCACCCACAAGCAGGACACGGGGTCTCCGCAGGTTCAGGTCGCGATTCTCACCAAGCAGATTGATCTGCTGACCAAGCACCTCCACGAACATAAGAAAGATAATTCCGCCCGCCGCGGGCTCCTCGGCATGGTCGCCCAGCGCCGCAAGCTCCTGACGTATCTGCGCATGAACAAGCCGACGGAGTATCAGGATGTACTGGAAAAGCATGGGTTGAAGAAGTAAGGGGGGTAAGGTATAGTTTGCTCAGTTCTTTCCCGTCGATCGAATCCTCCCACTTTCCATGGGTTTACGTCTGAATGCCATGAGGACGCCTGCAGGCAAGAATGCCTGCACCGCGTTTACAAAATGACACTCAGATGTGAATCCAAAGAATGCGGAGGGAACCATCGCGGGTAGAGGATTCTCTTACCCCCCTATTTTATGTCAGGTCTTAAAGAATATTCGTTGTTGCTCGGTGATGAGCAACTCGTTGTCCGTACAGGACAGATCGCCACCCAGGCGAATGCATCAGTGATGGTGCAGATGGGTGACACGGTCGTCCTCAGTAACATCACGGTGAGCGCGAAGCCGCGACAGAACGTTGATTTCCTGCCGCTGCAGGTTGTGTATCAGGAAAAGTACTACGCCGGCGGCAAGATCGCAGGGTCACGTTTCCGCAAGCGCGAGGGTCGTCCGAGCGATGACTTCGTTCTGCTCGCACGCGTCATCGACCGCGGACTCCGCCCCATGTTCCCGAAGCACATTCACAATGACATTCAGGTCTTCTGCACGGTGCTCAGTTACGACTTCGAACATGAGCACGATGTTGCGGCTGCCAACGGCGCAAACATCGCAACGGCAATCAGCGACTGTCCCGCAGACGGACCGCTCGGCACCGTCCGCGTCGGACTCATCGGCGGCGAACTGGTCCTCAACCCTTCCCGCGAAGCGCGCGAGAAGTCGGACCTCGATATGTTCGTGACGGCATCCCTTGAGCGCATCGTGATGATCGAGGCCGGAGCCAATCAGGTGCCGGAAGATGAAATGCTCAAGGCGATCGAGTTCGGCAAGAAATGGGCGCAGAAAATCGCAAAGTTTTTTGCGGATATCCAGAAGGAAATCGGAAAGCCGAAGTTCGAAGTCGAGGCTCCCTACACGCACGACGAGGGCTACGCCTTCATCAAAGCGTGGGCACTGCCGGAGATTTCCAAAGCGATCAAAACACCGATGGAGAAACTCGCGCGCAGGAAGATTTTTACGAATCTGATGGACGAGGCGAAGGACAAACTGAAAGAGAAGTTCCCTGTCGCTGACAGCGCTTCCGCAGAGCAAAAGGAAGAGGCCGAAGTGCTTTACACTCATGGCTCCGCCTTCGTCGACAAAGTTGTGAAAGGAGAGATGCGCAGACTCATCCTCGAAGAGGGAACCCGCATGAGCGGCCGCAAGGTGGATGAGATCCGTTCACTTTCGGCAATTGTGGATATTCTCCCGAATCGTGTTCACGGTTCCGCACTCTTCCAGCGCGGCGAGACGCAGGGGCTGACGACCTGCACGCTCGGGTCCCCGGGCGACAAGCAGCTCGTCGAAGGAATGGAGGGCGAACACAACCTCCGCTACATGCACCACTACAATTTCCCGCCGTTCTCCGTCGGGGAGACGAGCAACCGGCTCTTCGTCGGCAATCGCGAGGTCGGTCACGGCAACCTCGCGCAGCGCGGCCTCGAACCGGTGCTGCCATCCGAGGAAACCTTTCCCTACACCATCCGCACCGTCACTGAAATTCTCGAGAGCAACGGCTCCTCGTCGATGGCCGCAACCTGCGGTTCCACACTCGCCCTCATGGCGGCAGGCGTGCCGATCAGCTCCCCTGTCTCCGGCATCGCGCTCGGGCTCGTGTCAGATGAAGAAAAGGGTAAGTACATCATCCTCTCTGACCTGCAGGACGAAGAAGACTTCGGTGGCGACATGGACTTCAAAGTCACCGGAACCGCAAAGGGTGTGACCGCGATCCAGATGGATATCAAAATTAAGGGTCTGCCGGACAGCGTCTTCGCCGAAGCTCTCGAGCGTGCACGCACCGGCCGCGCAACGATCCTCAAGGTCATGCTCGCAACGATCAGCGAACCGAGGAAGGAAATGTCGCCGTTCGCTCCGCGCATCGAAACCATCGTCATCAATCCCGAGGACATCCGCCTCGTCATCGGCAAGGGTGGCGAGATGATCCAGAAGATCACGGGTGAACTCGGCGTTGAAATCGACATCGAAGACTCCGGTCTCATCTTCGTCACTTCGGTCAATGGAGAAGCGATGGAGAAGGCGAAAGCATGGATCAAGGCGATCGTCGAAAAGCCGGAAGTCGGTAAGGTCTACAAAGGCAAAGTGATCCGCATCATCGACGGCACCGGTGCCATCGTCGAGTTCCTCCCCGGCAAAGACGCGATGATCCACATCAGTGAGCTCGCATGGGGCCGCACGGAGAAAGTGGAAGACGTCCTCAAGATGGGTCAGGAAGTCGAAGCGAAAGTCATCGAGTACGATGCGCAGGAAGGAAAGACACGCATGTCGCTGAAGCAGATGTCGACCCCGCCCGAGGGCTGGGTCGCTTCGCCGCCACGCACCGGTGGATTCGGTGGGCCGCGCAGAGGGCCGCCGAGAAGGTAAGATAGCGATTCGTGACGAGAAGAGGCCGCCCGCAGGCGGCCTTTTTTCAAAAAACAAAACATACACACAAACATCCCCTCTCCCCGTATCGTTCTCCTTCTCCCCGCGGGAGAAGGTTGGGATGAGGGGCGGCTTTACCTTGGCGAATAATCCATAGAATAACTTGCTTGTGATGAAGTACTAACCGTAAACCCCTCTCCCTAGCCCTCTCCCTCGGGGAGAGGGAAGAAGAGAGAAGGAGGACGATAAGGAATTTTTAATTTGATTCTTTCTTCTCAATTTTCTCCGCAGGCTTCTCCACCGCCGGTTTCTCCGGAGCCGGCGCTTCCGTCTTCACTTCCTTCTTCTTCCGCGCAGGAGCGGCAGCTTTGCTGTCAGTCTTATACCATCCGCTTCCTTTGAAATGCACCGCCGGCGGCGAGATTAATTTCTCCGTCATTCCCGATCCGCATGCGGGACACTTCGGAAGTTTTTGTGATCCGAATGCGAGGGATTCCTCAAACGTTGTCTGGCACTTCTTACAGCGGAAATCGAAGCGGGGCATGGTTCTATCCTAGCATGAGATTATGCGTGACCGCCGAGGATCGCGGGTACTGCTTTCGGACCGCGCCACATAATATCGAAGCCTTTCCAGATGATGCCGCCTGTCAAAAGTCCTCCCAATGCGCCCGCAGCACCGAGGAGTGACTCTGCTCCGGGTGCCACTACATTGTGACTGACGTTGCCTGCAAGATTACTCAAAGCTCCGCGTGTGCCCTGAATCACTTCGGCACCCTGTGCAAGCGCAGGATTCATCCGTGGAGCGAGCGCGCCGGGGTTCACCATGTTTATGTTTCCGGTTGTCATCAATTATTATTATAACACATATTATATTATTTAGATAGCGCAAAAAAGCCTTTCCGAAGCCATTTGTAGTGTCGTTCTTGAGAAAGAAAATCAGGCAGCAAGTGCATGAGTAATCTCCTGCCGTGCAGATCGTGCCCGGTCAAAGACCGCGGCGTCTGCAAGGTCCAGAGCCCAGGGAAAGGAAAAAACGATTTCGGATGCGTTTCCGAGTGCGCGCAGCGGATGCGGGTCGAGAGTGACGATGTTGTCGATGAGTTGTCCGGTTGCCTGCCGTGTGCGGCCCATGAATCCTTCCGGCGCAGATTTATGCTGATCGACCGCTCCTGCGTAGAGAATATCGGGCAGGCGCAGGACCGTTTCCGCCATGATCATGCCGATGCCTCCTGCAACTTTGACGGGGTTTCCTTCCGAAATGGGTCCGTCGATGTAGGTGTCCTTCAGGTCCGCGCCCCACGTTACAACGTTGGGCTTCAGTTCCTCAAACCACCGCACCATGCGGGATTCTTCGGGGCCGACGGACGGGAAACGCCGCAGCAACATCACTAAAAATCATAATCTTCACTGTCCGCAGATGCCAGCATTTGGCTAAGTTTTTTCCTGCTGCATGAATTCCCCTTGCATCCGCAAAAGCCCTCCTGTATAAATTCGCGGCTCCGTGCGCAAGTGCGGACTCTGTTCTTTCTCCCAACGAACGGCGCTGCGAAAGCAGGGCCGTTTTATTTATGCCGCGGTTCAATCGTCCTAGCCCTAGCCCTTGCCCTAGCCCTATACTCGTCCCGTGCTCCCCAAAGCCTACGAACCCGGCTCGACCGAAGACCGCATTTATCACATGTGGGAGGAGAGTGGGGCGTTTACGGCGAATGTGAAGAGCAGCAGGGAACCCTTCGTCATCAGCATGCCGCCGCCGAATGCGACAGGGCAACTCCACATCGGCCACGCGGCGCGCATGTCGGTGGAGGACATTTTCATTCGTTTTGCGCGCATGCAGGGGAAGGAGGCATTGTGGGTGCCTGGCACCGATCACGCGGCGATCGCGACCGAAAACGTAGTGATCAAAAAACTGAAAGATGGCGGGATGAAAGACCCGCGCAAGGAACTGGGCCGCGACAAGCTGGTCGCAAAGATTGCAGAATTTGTGGAGCAGAGTCAGGGCACGATCCGCAGCCAGATCAGAAAAATGGGATCCAGCTGCGACTGGTCGCGCGAGCGCTATACGTTTGAGCCTGCACTCAATCGTATCGTGAATGAAGTGTTTAAAAAGATGTACGACGGTGGTTTGATCTACCGCGGACACCGCATCGTGAACTGGGACCCCAAACTTCAGACGACCGTCAGCGATGATGAGGTTGAGTATATCGAAGAGAAGGCGCCCTTTTTTACGTTTCAATACGGACCGTTTGAGATTTCCACGTCGCGTCCCGAAACGAAGTTTGGCGACAAGTATGTCGTCATGCATCCTGACGACAAGCGCTACAAGAAGTACAAAGACGGCGAAACGTTCGAGTGCGAGTGGATCAATGGAAAAGTGCGTGCAACAATCATCAAAGATGAGGTAGTTGATCCCGCTTTCGGAACCGGAGTCATGACCATCACGCCGTGGCACGACACCGCGGACTTTGACATCGCGGAGCGTCACGGACTCGAGAAGGAACAGGTGATCGGTTTTGACGGGAAATTGCTCGCACCAATTGCAGGAGAATTTGCCGGAATGAAAATTGAGGACGCGCGGCCCTTGATTGTTGAAAAATTGAAATCAAAAGGATTGCTTGTGAAGACCGATGAAAATTATGTGCATAATAAGGCCGTCAGTCAGCGCGGGAAGGGGACCATCGAACCGCAGATTAAGCTCCAGTGGTTCGTTGATGTGAATAAAGAAGTTATATCCACCTTCGCTCCTGTGGGAGCTACGGCGGACAAGCAATCTTCTCGTTCAAAGAAAGCCAAAAAAACGACAGCAATGAGTCTGAAACAGATCATGCACGCGGTTGTGCATCACGGTGATATCACCATCATTCCGGATCGATTCGGGAAAACATACTTCCACTGGATCGATAACCTCCGTGACTGGTGCATCAGCCGGCAGATCTGGTGGGGGCACCGCGTGCCGGTGTGGTACCGCGGAGAGGAGATTCATACCGGAGCGGTTGCACCCGAAGGAGCGGGATGGGAGCAGGATTCCGACACGCTCGACACATGGTTCAGTTCCTCGCTCTGGACGTGGAGCACGCTCATTGATCCGAAACTCACGAAGGATTTTTCATTGTCCCTGGAAGAAATGCTGAAGCAGAGCCCCGATTATCAGAAATTCCACCCGACGAGCGTCCTCGAGACCGCATACGATATTCTCTTCTTCTGGGTCGCGCGCATGATCCTCATGACGACGTACGTGACGGGACAAGTGCCGTTTAAGACGGTGTACTTAAGCGGCCTCATCCGCACCCGTGACGGCAAGAAAATGAGCAAATCGGACCCCGAGACGGTCATCGATCCGCTCGATGTGATTCCGAAGTATGGCGCGGATGCGCTGCGCCTCTCCCTCACGCTCGGACAGGGCGCAGGAGCCGACAGCCGTCTCTACGACGAGAAAATTGCGGGGTATCGCAACTTCGTGAACAAGCTCTGGAACGCCTCGCGCTTCGTATTGATGCAATGTGAGACGATTGGTGTGAATCCCCACACGGTGACGACCTACGAAGTGAAAAGTCTTGCGGACAAAGCACTTCACACCGCTCTTCAGCGTGTCATCCGCGACGTCACGAAGTGTCTTGAGGAGTACAGACTCAGCGAAGCGGGGGAGCGCCTCTACGGTTTTGTCTGGGATTACTTCTGTGACTGGTACCTCGAACTCAGCAAGGGTGAGCCAAATCCCGAGCTTCTCGTTCACTCCCTTCGCACAATTCTTACACTCCTTCACCCCTTCTGCCCCTTCGTGACCGAGAAACTGTGGGAGGAAGTGAAACAATCAACGGATCCGATGCTCATCGTCCAGCCGTGGCCGTTTGCGGAGGATGAAAAATTCCCGGAGGAGCACGTCTACCTGCAGACAATCATCGGTGTCATCACCGCGATCCGCAAACTCCGGTCCGATCATGATGTGGAACATGGCAAGGATGTGTCGGTGACGCTCGTGACGAAGGAATGGGTGCCGCTGCTCGAATCGCAGGAGTCTCACATCCGCCGGATGGCGAAGGTGGAGAGTCTTATGATTACTACGGGGAAATTTAAGCCAGCAAAAGATATGGTCAGTGCATTTTTGCCGGGCATCGAAGTCCATCTGTCACTCGCAGGGCTGATCGATCTCGAAAAGGAGCGCGGAAATTTGACGAAGGAGAAGGGAGAACTCCAGAAGTACATCGCGGGAATCGGGAGCAAGCTACAGAATAAAAACTTCGTGGAGCGTGCAGCGCAAAATGTCGTTGAACTGGAACGCGGCAAATTGAAAGAAGCAGAAGAGAAGTTACAGAAGATTGAGCAGCGCCTGAAGAGTCTGTAATGTGGCCGTTCTATCTGGTGGCAGAACGTATTTTTTGGCTTTTAGATGAGCAGAATCGGCCTGTGTCTGATTTTTCTTTTAAAGGACTGTATTTTCTGTTCCATACTGACGATAGTGTCATTGCAATGATAGTTCGATCCTATTCTTTGCAGCGGCATAGACCCTGGAACGATGCTCAATTCATACGATTGGCGGAGACTTTGGGTGATATAGCTCAGGTCGTTTTTGCGTCTTTCTTCATCCCTTTCTTTTTGGGCGGTGCGACGCTTTTCCATGCTTTTTATGGTGTATGTATTTCTTTGGTGCTATGGTATTTTAGTTTTTCCCTTCTTCGAAGATGTCGTGGTTAATCTCCTCTACCATCGGCGATCCTGTGATTGTTGCCTACACGGGAATTGGCATTGCTGCCACTATTGTGTATTTCATTGTCGATAGATATTACGCTCCCCGTCATCCGCAGCGTCGGCGTCGTCATTCATAAACAGATACCTCCAGTTCCATATTCGTCCCCGTTTTCACGCCGAGCGCTGACCCGTGTGTGATGCTATTTCTGCCGAAGCGTTCATGCAGGAGATCAATCGAGTGCTGCAGGTCCTCTGCACTTTCGATTTTTGCCGGAGCTTCGAACAGGGAAAATTGCGGTGTGCCCGCGGGTGCCAGACGCCAGAGGGCGAGGCCGGTCTGCGTGTAGGAGTGCTTCGCTTCAAACACATGTTCCGTGCATTCGTGCACAAATGGCAGGATGGCTTCCACGGTGTCTGCAGGCTGCGGGAGGGATGTATTCGCTTCCATATGCGCATAATCAGCATCCGGGCCTCTGCGCAGCCACACACTCACCCCGCGGCACATCAGATGGTGACGCCGCATCTTGAGCACGGTGTATTCAAGATGGCGAAGTACGTGCGCCCACAGAAATGCGCGGTCGCGCGTCGGGCGAAAACTCCGCGCACGGGAGACGGACTTCGGCGGAGCGGTTTCGGTACTCACCGGGGACAGACATTCCCCGAGCAGTTCGCGCTGCATGTTGCGTCCGGGTTGTCCGCAGAGGGCGATCATTTGATCGGCCGGAGCATTCGCTATGTCCCACGCTGTCTTCCATCCTTTTGCCTCCACCTGCGGCATGCGGCGCCGGCCGATGCCGGGGATGGCGGCGGCGGGGCGGTCGCGGAGGAAATTTTTAATGTTCAAAAATCCTGTAGAGACGTGCGATGCGCACGTCTCGGGCCCGCGGGCGTGAGACGCAAGATTTTGCGTCTCTACAGGACGGAGGATTGTGATTCCTGCGGGTTTGCGATACTCACCCGCCATCTTCGCGAGCAATTTACTCGGGCCCACTCCGATAGATACCGAGAGCCCCGTCTCTCTCCCGATCAGCGTCTGTTCCTTTTTTGCCCACGCAGCAAGATCCACCGGAAGTCCTCCGACGAGCGAGTGCAGATCCAGAAACCATTCATCGATCGACATCTCCTCCACGACCGGACACTGCCGCCGGAGAATGGCTTCGATCTGCTCTGACGCGACCGCCGTCTCACGGAAGTCCGATGGGACTGCGAGCGCTGCGGGACAGATTTTCCGTGCCTCGCTGAGCCGCATGCCCGTCTTCACGCCGA
>JACRIG010000071.1 GCA_016215715.1 Candidatus Peregrinibacteria bacterium
ATGCTGCTGCGTAGGAGAAGGGCTTAAAGCTGCTTCCTGGCTGGCGTGGAGCCTGGGCCATATCGACCTTTCCATCATTATCTTCATCGGCGTAATCCGTGTTCCCCACGTACGCGAGAATCTCGCGGGTCTTGGGATCCAACGACACGAGTGCGATGTTATTTGCCTCGTACACTTTTGCTGCGGTGTCGGCATATTTTGCGACAGCCTTCTCTGCTTCTTGCTGAAGATCCCAGTTGAGCGTGGTCTCGATCGTGAGCCCTCCTTGTTCCAAAATATTCTTTTCTTCGGATCCACCGAGAAGTTCCTCTACCTGCTCACGTACCCACAGCACAAAGTGTGGAGCGCGAATGTCTTCGCGGTACTTCTTAAAGGTGATCTTCTGTAACTCAGCGAGTGCCTTCGTCTCTTCTTCCTCCGTGATGTACTTCTGCAGGCGCATGTTGCGCAGGACTTGATCGGTGCGACCTCCTATATAGACGAGCGACTTACCGGTTCCCACGTTGGCACCCAAGAGGCCAAGCTGGAAATCTTCGTCGGCAATGTCGTCACTCGTTTTGATTTTTCCAGAAACAATATCCTCCACCACATTAGGCGTGACCGTCGTGCGCACGTGCTTCCCGTAGGGGTTGTAGTACGTGGGGCTCTGCGGCAACGCGGCGAGCACGGCGGATTCTGCGAGTGTGAGATCTTTTGCGCTCTTTCCAAAGAAGCGCTTACTGGCCTCCTCTACGCCGTATGCTGGGCCAAAGGGAATCCAGTTGAGGTACATATCGAGCAGGTCCTCTTTGCTGTATTTCGATTCCAACTGACAACCCAAGATCAACTCCTTTAATTTGCGACTGATCACATTTTGGCGCTGGAGCCCCAGGGCGTTGCGCGCCAACTGACGTGTGAGCGTGGATGCTCCACCGGATTTTCCAAAGAAGAGCACGGCACGCAGGAGCGCGCGCGTATCGAGACAACCACGTGTGTAGTAACGCTCATCTTCTATAGCGACCACGGCATGGCGC
>JACRIG010000072.1 GCA_016215715.1 Candidatus Peregrinibacteria bacterium
ATTGTTCTTAGCGCAAGTGTGGTTGTTGGCGAATGTCGGTCGCCAGCAGCAAATTGACGATGTGCATAATCTATGATAAAAAGTACTACTCGGAATTCACAAGACGAATTCCGGGCGATCCTTTACATCAACGCTTTGAAATACAGTCCAAGATTTTTTTTCATATCTTTTTCTGGTGACAGCAATGTGCCTATATTTTTGTAAGTACATTGCTGTTACCAGGAAATGTTCCTGACCCCCGCCATGCGGCGGGGATTTTATTTTTACCGCTCTCAGGTCTTCTGTGTAAAAAGACTGTGAGCAAAACCTAATGGAGGAGTGTCTGACATGAGTGATCGCATCCGAGAAGCCGCTGAAGCGCGCGATGCGCACCTGCGTAAGGTGATCGCGTGGCACTTCGGCGAGGACACGGGCTGTGAGTTTTGGCTGAGCCAAAAGAAGACGCTGGGCTTTGACCCGATCGGGAAAATCCATGGGCTTGACGATCTCGTTGAGCACTTCGGAAATTTCGACGGTGATCTGCACCTGCGTACGGTGCCTGCCAAAGACTGGAAGCCAAGGGGAATGGCCGAAGACCAGGGGACCATGTGGTGGACCGGCGGCACGACCGGCGCTCCGAAACGGCGCTGGGGCCGAAGGAGCATGGATCCGAACAAGTCCGACTACGCCTGGGATTACACGACGTTTTCCCAGATGCTGCCGGCAGAAGGGTTCCCGCACGGAGGCTCCTGTCTCTACATCGGCCCCGGCGGTCCGCGTCGGTTGCCCCGTGGCGTCGAAGTCCTCGCGCACATTCGCAAGGCCGAATTCAACCTCATCGACATGGATGTCGGATGGATGAAGAATCCCAACAACACCTGCGAGAACGCCTACAAGAATGAACTCGTCCAAAGGGCCATCGGAGCCATCCGTCGTGACAAGCCGGATTGGATCTTCTGTCCCCCCATCCTCGTCGAGGCCATCGGCGAGCTCATCGACTGGACGCAAACGGGCGTCAAAGGCGTGTTTGCAGGCGGTACCGAAATGATTCCCGAGATGGTCCGCAACATGATGCTGAATCTGTTCAAGGGCAAGATCCATTTCGTTCCGGCCTTCGGCAACGCATTGGTCGGGCTGGCAGCGCCGAGGACGATCGCAACCTTCGATCAGCCGATCGCGGGACAGCGGCCGTTCTCCATCACTTATCAGCCTCTCCAGCCGCGTACGCTCCTGCGTGTCACCAACCCGAAAGACCACCGTCAGCTCGTCGAGTACGGTACGCGTGGCCGCATGGAAATCACGACCGCCACATACGAATGGTTCATGCCGCGCTTCGTTGAGCGTGACGAGGCCGAGCGTGTGGCACCGACGGATGACTATCCGTGGGATGGCGTGTGCGAAGTCGGCCCTCCTCCTGAGCTCAGGGGCGTGGGCAGGGTCGGCGTCTATTAACCAGATCGAAAACAACAAACAAGAAAGGAGACGATAAGAAATGATCACGAACGCTCGCATCCCCATTCTCCGCTTCGGCGAAGAATATCACAGCGTCACTCAGCTTCCGGTTGCTGACCTGGGAACAGGTGAGCAGCTGGCGACGCTGAGTCAGGCGCTGGAAAGCATGATCGCAACGGACTGCCTGCGAGGAGGAAAATTGCAACTGGCGTCGGAGACGCTCCGAAACATCCCAGTCCGCCGCCGCATCGCTATGTCAGTCGCGGCCGCGGACATCTTCCGAAACGAAACGCTCGATTGCGGCGGGGTTCCCCAGAGCCCCGACGACTACATCGGGCTGCTGGCACAGACGAGCGGATTGTCCCATGCACTCGCACGGGCCAACACCGACCGCATCTGTACGGCACTGGTCAACACCGCAGACATCATGAAAGGACTCTCGCGCGACCTGCCACTCGAGATCCTCGACACCGGCCTTGGCGTGCAGGGCAACTCAACCGTCCGGCTCATTCCGCGAATTCCGGCACTGGGCTGCTGCATGCCCAACAACTCACCGGGCGTGAATGTGATCTGGCTGATCGCACTTCCGTTCGGTATCCCGGTGCTCATCAGGCCGGGAAGCAGCGAGCCTCTCACCCCGTATCGTCTGATCCAGGCGCACATCAAAGCGGGGTATCCGCCGCAGGTGTTCGGCTTCTATCCGTGCGGTCACGAAGGAGCAAATCGCATCCCCCTTCTCACACAGGGTGCGATCGTGTTCGGTTCCGACGCAACAGTAAGGCAGTGGGCGGGCAATCCGCTCGTGCAGATCCACGGCGCAGGGTTCAGCAAATTGTTCATCGGCGATGACCGCATCGGCGACTGGCAATCGCTGATTCCTGCGATCGCGGACAATGTCGGTGCCAACAGCGGTCGTAGCTGCTTCGCTGTTTCCACCGTCAACGTTCCCCGTCATGGCAAGGAGATTGCTGCGGCACTGGCCGCGAAACTTGCCACGATGGTGCCGTTGCCGCTGGATGATCCTAACGCGATGCTGTCCGCCATGGCCATGCCGAATGCGGCGGCAGGCTGGAGCGCGGAAATCGATGAAGCCCTGAAGAGCGGCGGCGCGGTCGACATGAGTGCGGCGCATCGGCCTGATCGGCTCGTCACATTCCAGGGACGAACCTATCTGCTGCCGACGGTCGTGTTCTGCGACAGCAACGCACATCCGCTCGCCCGCAAAGAGTACCTGTTCCCGTACGTCTGCGTCGTCGATTGTCCGACGGACACTGCCTTTGCCGAGATGGGTCCAACCCTTTCGCTCGCCGTCTATACCAAGGACGCCGCGCTGAAGGGGAAGGCCCGACGGAGTAAGGCACGTCTCGTCAGTATCAACCAGCCAACGTTCAGGCTGGACCGTACCCAACCGCATGAAGAAGAACTCTTCCCACTGTTTTGGGAGCGGCTCAGCTACGTCGTGTAGAAGGACGTATTTCAAACGTTGATGTAATCGCCCCCTCCCGCACAGTCGCGGGAGGGGGCATTTTTGCAGAAAATTTCAGACTATTTTTCCTGTTACTCCGGCAACATCGGCCCCGCCGGAATTTCTTCCGTGGCGGCTGCGTGTGTCGGAATCAGAACTGTCCCGAAGTGCTGCACCCACATGCCGTCCCGGATGCCGAAGCCGACTTCTTTGTAGTCACTGCTGAGGATGGCGGCGCGGTGGGCGGGGGATTCCATCCAGGCCATCATCGCATCCCGCGACGTGCGCGCACCGCGCACGAGATTTTCGGCCAGCAGGTAACCCTTCACGCAGAAGCAGTCCGCGCTGAAGGTGCGGTTGCGGTACCCCGCGCGTTCCATACGCTCTTTGAGTGTTTCGCCTTCGGGACTCGTGTGGTTGAAGTAGCCGCGCGACACCATGTCTTCGGCATACGACTGCGCGGACGTTTCGAGTCGGGTGCTGTACCGCAGCGGCCGCAGTGCCTGCGCAGTGCGGACATTATTCACGAGCATCATCATTTCCATCCGCATCTCCGGAATGCTCTTCGGGGGCTCGGGCGGAGGGGCGGGAGCGGGCGGCGGCGCCTTCGCAATCTCCTTTGGAGAAGGTTCGAATGTGACTTTCAGGCGCTTCGTCGAGACGACGAGGTAGAGCTGGAGATCGTTGAGCCCGTCGTTTTCCATCCGTTCCCGGGGCGTTCCCTGCGTACTGCGTTTTATAGCCTCCGGCGTAAAGAGCCCGCGGCTTTTGAGAATCACTTCGAGTGCGTGCGACGCCTCCTGCTGCGTGAGCAATTGATTCGGCGAGAGAGCGAAGGAGTCCGGGTCGTGCGGGAAGAGATTCCACTGCGTAGCGATGCCGACGTACTTCGCATACCACGCGTCCGATGGGACGTCGGTGTAGATGGTCGGGAGATTTTCAGGCAGACGGAACGTGCGGCTGAGCATCGTCAGGTACTCCGCGCGCGTGACGGCCTCTTCCGGAAACACGCGGTGTTCGCTGTCTGCCTCTACGATGCCCTCGTGTTCCGCAGCTCTCATGTACGGGTCGAACCATGCATCTGCGGGGAGATCCGCGAACTGCTTTCCTGAGTCGTAGGAGGGGAGCGCTGCACTGCGCGACAGCAGCAGCGAGGTCGCGGCCTGCGCTCTGCTGACTGTCTCGCCGCCCGCGGGAGCGGCTGCTCCCATGAGGAGCGGCAGTATCATCATGATCAACCCGATGAGTGCAATACGCCGTTTTGGCATTGTTTTTGTGTCTGAAGGGTATATTTCCTCCACTTATTATTATATCATAAAATTACTGTTCTAACAATCATCTTCCTTCTCCTTTCAGGTCTGTAAAATGCCTTTACGGGTGTATTCTCTGCCAGTAGGATGTCGGTCCAATCTGACTTCTCTTTCCATGCTTCACACCCTCCGTCCGGCATCCGGCTCAAAATTCAGACGCAAGCGCGTCGGACGCGGCAGTGCCGCGGGCGGGGGAACCACCGCCGGACGCGGAGGAAAAGGCCAGCAGTCGCGCACGGGCAAGGGTCGCCGCTTCGGCTTCGAGGGCGGACAGATGCCGCTCCTGCGCCGTCAGCCCAAGCTCGGAGGATTTAAGCGCCCGCGCCGCGTGACCTTTGAGCCGCTCAATCTCGATCTGCTCGAAGCGCGTCTCGAGGCCGGTACGTATGATCTGGCAGCGCTGCGTGCGAAGCGGATTCTGAAAACGGACAGGCCGGTGAAGCTGCTCGGCAACGGCAAACTTACCAAGAAGTTTGCTATCGAAGTCCATGCCGCATCGAAGAGTGCGAAGAAAGCGCTGGAGGCGGCGGGCGGGAAAATCACGATCGTGCGATAGTTCATCCTATGCTCACCTACCTCCGACAAATCTGGCACACCGAGGATCTGCGCAAACGCATTCTCATCACGGTCTTCATCCTGACGCTCTATCGTCTGCTCGCGCATACGCCGATCCCAGGCGCCGATCCGTTCGCGCTCAAACAATTTCTGACCAACCGCGAAGCGGGCGGATTCCTCGGCGTCTTTGCGGCGCTCACCGGAGGAGCGGTCGATAACTTCTCCATCGCGCTTCTGGGACTCAGCCCCTACATCAACGCCTCGATCATCATCCAGCTGTGCACCGTCATCTTCCCGAAACTGGAAGCGCTCAGCAAAGAAGGCGTGCAGGGACAGCAGGAGCTCAATCGCTACATGCGCTACCTCAGTGTCCCGCTTGCGTTCCTCCAGAGTTACGGTTTCCTCCTGATTCTCGCGCAGGGCGGTGCGAACATTGTCGACACGACATTCCCGGGAGTGCTCCTGCCGATGATCTTTGTGACGACGGGTTCACTCCTCATCATGTGGCTGGGGGAACTC
This sequence comes from Candidatus Peregrinibacteria bacterium, assembly GCA_016215715.1. Lineage (GTDB taxonomy): Bacteria > Patescibacteriota > Gracilibacteria > Peribacterales > Peribacteraceae > JACRIG01. The sequence goes on from JACRIG010000072.1 coordinate 5,281, forward strand.
ATCACCGAGAAGGGCATCGGCAACGGCATCTCGCTCATCATTTTCGCGGGCATTGTCGCCAGCATCCCCGCAAGCATCAGTTCGATGTTCCTCGCGGGAGGTGACAAGCTCGGTCCTTTCTACTTTTTTGCGCTCGTCTCGGTGGGGCTTCTGATAGCCGTCGTTCTCTTTACCGACGCCCATCGCGCACTGCCGCTCACCTACGCCAATCAGGGCTCGGGTCGGGGGGTGCAGGGGACGCTGCCCATCCGGCTCAATCAGGCGGGCATGATTCCGATTCTCTTCGCGATTTCCCTGCTCACGTTCCCGACCATCCTCGCGCAGTTCATGGTTACGTCTCCGCGCTTCGAGAGCGTGGCGCAGTTCATCACCATCTACATGAATCCCCAGACGCCCAGCTACGCGTACATCGGGATGTATTTTGCCCTCGTCGTCGCCTTCACTTTCTTCTACGTCTCGGTGACCTTCAAGCCGCACGACCTTGCCGAGACCATCCAGAAGCGCGGCGGGTTCATCCCCGGTGTGCGTCCCGGTCCGCAGACGGCGAAAGTGCTGGAGCAGACGAGTCTGCGTCTCAACCTCTGGGGTGGTCTTTTCCTCGGCGTGGTGGCGGTCATTCCGCTCTTCTTCACGAAGTTCTCGACGCTCAGCAGCAGTGACCTGATTCTCTCGGGCTCGGGACTGATCATCATCGTCGGCGTCGTCATGGAACTCATCCGTCAGGTGAACGCGCAGATGCTGGCGCATGATTATGAGAAGTTGGTGTAATCATTAAGGCCTGAATATTTGTATGTAAGCGCTATGCAGTGCTACACTTTCATCCTATGCGTCCCCGAAAGAATCGTACACAATCGACAGGAAAGGCGAGAGAAACGACCTCATTTTCGGCATTAGTACCGCGGAATTTCCGTTTACCGGCCAGATTTAATGCGGCGGTAGGTCGAAACGCCGATGGGAAACCCGTGTGGTTCCTTTTCGATCTCATCGCATTTTGGGAATTCATCTGCAACATTGATGAGCGAATGCATGAGTCTCTGTCCGATGAAACGTATGAAAAATTATCGCTCGGTCCCATCATTGATGGATTGGAAAAAGATTGGCCCTTTGATAAGAAATTCATGGCGAATGTGCAGAAGTCCTATAAAAAAGCCCTTCGCGATATCAAGGCAGGGAAAACACGTTCCCTCTGAACGATGAAATATCGTTTCATTCTCACACATACAGCTCAGCACAATTTGAGCAAGTTGGAACCCCGCATCCGGTTGATGATAGAAAAGAAATTGAAGCAATATCTTTCCTCTGACAATCCGATGCGTTTTGCCGTGCCTGTTGTGCACCTTCCTCCGGCTACGCATCGTTTTCGTGTCGGCGATTATCGGGTGATGTTCTTTCGGGAAGAGAGTATTTTCTGCATTATTTGCGTCGAGCGTCGCGATAAAGTGTATCGCATGCCATAACTTTTTTCTTTCCATGGACCTCGTCCTCTTCGGTATCCAGGGCTCCGGCAAAGGAACGCAGGCAAAATTGCTTGCGAAGGAATTTGGGTATCATATTTTTGAAACAGGTGCGGAGCTGCGGAAAATTGCGGCATCGGGAACGGAACTCGGCAACAGCGTGAAGTCGTATATTGATGCAGGGAATCTTGCGCCGCATGAAATTGTGATGGAAGTGGTGCGCGAAGCGGTGGCCGCGATTCCTCCGGATCAAAAAATTCTCTTCGACGGCATTCCGCGTGATCTCGTGCAGATGGCTGACTTCGATCGTGTCATTACGGAAGCGGGGCGCAGCTTTCGCTGTCTTCAGATCGTTGCGGATGCAGAGCTCTGCATTCAGCGCATCCTCTCTCGCGCGCAGAAGGAAGGAAGAGCGGATGATCAGCAGGAAACATCCATCCGCCGCCGGATGCAGCTCTTCACCGATAAAACGGTGCCGGTGATTGAGACGTACCGCGCGCAGGGGAAAATGATTGATGTGGATGGAGAGGGGACGGTGGAGGAAGTGTATGGGAGAGTGAAAAATGCGTTAGATGAAAAATTTTAAAAACTAGCAGCAGCCCTCCGTGGCTGCGGGAGGGTGAGCAACCGCGTGTATCTTGCTGACGCCGCAGCCGGGGACGGTCCTGCGGGACCCCTGCGGGGGCTGCTGCTGGGTACTTTAAAAATTGCAGGATCAAATATCAGACAACATTCTGGTAGACTCCCCCCATGGGTCATTTCCAGGTTTTCACGGACGCCGAGCTCGCTTCCATCCGCAGAGGCGGGAAAATTCTCGCGGCCTGTCTGCAGATGCTTCGCGGAGAAGTACACGAGGGGATTACGACAGGAGAACTGGATCGTATCGCCGAGAAATTCATTCTCGACGAAGGCGGCATCCCTGCATTCAAGGGCTATCACACGTTTCCTGCCACGCTTTGTACTTCAGTGAATGAAGAGTGTGTCCACGGCATTCCGGGGAAGCGCGTTCTCGCAGACGGCGATATCGTTGCGCTCGATTGCGGTGTGATCATGGATGGTCTCTACACCGATGCGTGCATTTCCGTTGCGGTTGGTGCAGTCAGTCCGGATGCAGCGAAACTTTTGAAAGTCACGGAGGAAGCGCTCGAGCGAGCGGTCTCTGTCGTCCACGCGGGGGCGAAAGTCGGCGATATTTCGGGGACGATTCAGGAGTACGTGCAGTCACACGGTTGTTCCTGTGTGGATGCTCTCACCGGTCACGGACTTGGTACAACGCTCCATCAGTTTCCCGATATTCCGAACGTCGGACGAAAGGGGACAGGGCCGGTGCTTCCCGTCGGTGCCCTGATTGCGGTCGAACCGATTGTCGCGCTGGGCAAAGGACGGATTCATCAGGAGGATGACGGATGGACGATCAGAACCTCTGACCGCAGTCTCGCGGCGCATTTTGAACACACGCTTTTGGTGACGGAGGGAGGGTGTGAGGTTATTGCGTGATCCTTTAATTATTATTAAATAACAAAATGTAATTTATGCAAGACAATTTTTGGATAATCCCTCCTAATTCCACCCATACGCTTGCTGATGCTCAAATAGCTTAGTAGGATGTCGCGGCTCTTTCCCGCGTTTTTCCCCTTTCTTGCCATCTGTGTCCAAGGATGTCATCGAGCTCATCGGGATTGTGGAAGAGACCTTCCCGAATGCAACTTTTCGCGTTCGTATCCTCAGCACGCAGGCGAAGGATCATGAGCTCCACTGCCATCTCGCGGGTCGCATGCGCGTGAACCGCGTCCACATTCTCCCCGGTGACCGGGTACGCGTGGAAATGACCCCCTACGATTTACAGAAAGGGCGGATCACCTATCGCTTCCGCTCCGATCAGCCACTGCAACTCGATGGCTCCCCCAACGTTCCGATGCCTCCTCCCGCTCCCGCCAAATGAAAGTCCGCGCCTCCGCCAAACGCATCTGCAAGGATTGCTCCATCATCCGCCGCCGCAATGGTCGTGGCCAGCGCATCGTCCGCGTCATCTGTAAAAATCCGAAGCACAAGCAACGACAAGGTTAATTTATTCCTGGCCCTCACCCCAACCCTCACTCTTTATGGCCCGCATCTCCGGAATCGTCCTCCCCGGCAAAAAGCGTATCGTGATTGCTCTTACGGCGATCAGAGGCATCGGTCAGCCGCTCGCGCAGCGGATACTCCACGATGTGGCCATCAGCCCCGATCTCCATACGGAGGCGCTCACCGAGGAACAGGAAGCGAGGCTCCGCGCGCGCGTCGAGCGCGAGACGACGGAAGGGGAGTTGCTGCGCAAAGTGTCTCTCGATGTGAAACGTCTGCAGGATATCGGCACGTGGCGCGGGATGCGTCACCGCAAGAAATTGCCCGTCCGCGGACAGACCTCGCGCCGCAATGCTCGCACGAAGCGCGGCAAGAAGAAGACAGGATTGTCCGGTCGCACCGTCCTTACCAAGACATAATGCCCGCAGGCAGGAATGCCTGCTCCTGATTATTTTCCCCTAGCCCTAGCCCCAACCCTAGCTCACCATGGCTACTCCTACTCCCGAAGTTACCACCGAATCCGAGGCTCCCAAGCCGAAGGTCCGTAAAAAGCGCGTCAAGCGCACGGTGCCCCATGCACGCGTGTGCATTCATGCGGGGGAGAACAATACGATCGTGACATTCACCGATCTTGAAGGGCATGTGCTCGGCTGGTGCTCCTCCGGCTCCGCCGGATTCGAAGGGACGCGCAAATCGACCCCGTATGCAGCGAAGGTCGCGGCTGAGACGGCCGCAGGAAAAGTCGCGGCCTTCGGCATCGAGTCGGTGCAGGTGGAAATCAAAGGCCTCGGTCCGGGACGTGAGCAGTCACTCCGTGGACTGCAGGCGGCGGGTCTCAATCTTGATGCGATCATCGATGTGTCTCCCATTCCTCACGGCGGATGCAGGCCGTCGCGCCGGCGCCGCGTTTAAATCGTCTTCATCTTTTCATTCTTCTCCTTCCTTACTCATGAAATATAACGGTCCCAAAGCACGGCGCTGTCGCAGACACGGCATGAACCTGTACGTCGCCGATAAGTACGACAGGATTCTCCAGCGCAAGCCCTACGGGCCGGGCAAGAGCGCGAAGACGCGTTCCGGACGTGACTCCGAGTACGCGAAGCAGCTGAAAGAGAAGCAGCGCGCGCGCGACATGTATGGACTCTCGGAGAAACAATTCGCAGGCCTGTACAAAGAAGCGACGCGTACGAAGGGAAAGACGGGTGACACGATGAAGCAGCTGCTGGAGCAGCGTCTCGACAATGCCATCTATCGCGCGGGGTTCGCGATGACGCGCCTCCAGTCGCGCCAGTTTGCCGGTCACGGGCTGTTCCTCGTCGATGACCAGCGCGTCACGACGCCGTCCTACAGGCTCAGGCCCGGACAGAAAGTGACGATCCGCAGCAAGACGAAGGACTCCCCGACAATTGCCGCGATCCTTGAGCGCCACGAAAAATATCTGCCGCCGAAGTGGATGAAGATCAATCCCGCTTCACGCACCATCGAAGTGATCGCCGTCCCCGGTCCCGAAGATGCGGAACAGGCCGTCGACATGCGCCTCGTCGTCGAGTTCTACTCCCGCACATAATCCCCAGCCACGTCACATTAATGTGACGTGGCGAACCCCCGTCTTCCATCCACATCCCCCATACCCGTATGCACATCATTCAGGAAGAAATCGGACTGCCCGTCTTCTCTACGTCGAAAGGGACGAAAGGCGACGATTCCCACAAGGTCTTCACCATCTCGCCGCTCCCCCCGGGATTCGGCATGACGCTCGGAAATGCCCTTCGTCGCGCGCTTCTCAGCAGTCTGCCCGGTGCTGCCGTCACCTCGATCCGCGTGCAGGGTGCGCAGCACGAGTACACGACGGTGAAGGGGGTGACGGAGTCCGTCGTCGATATCATGCTCAACCTCAAGGAACTGAAACTGCGCAAGCACAGTAAGGGTCCGGAGGTCATCACGCTCGACGTGAAAGGGCCGAAGGAAATCACGGCGAAGGATCTGAAACTCACGTCCGACATCGAAGTCCTCAATCCCGATCTCCATCTCTTCACGATCGAGAAGGGAGGGTCCGTGAACATGCAGCTCACGGTCGAGAAAGGAGTCGGCTACGAGCCGGCCGCCGAGCGTAACCGCAAGCACCACGAGCCGGGTCTGATGTACATCGACGCGGCGTTCAGCCCCGTCGAGCGCGTCCGTTTCGACGTCGAGTCCGCACGCGTCGGTCAGCGCACGAACCTCGATAAACTGGTGATGGAAGTCGTCACGAACGGCTCCCTCACCGCCGAGGAAGCGATGCAGTTTGCGAGCCAGCTGCTCACGAGTTACTTCACCTACTTCGGCTCCGACCAGAAGACCGTCGAGCCCGAGTTCATGGCTGACTTCACGCGCACGGCAGCACGCCCGGCCGAGGAAGTGAGTACCGGCGGTGCCGCACCCGTGAAGGAAAGCTACACCCCCATCGAAATCCTCAACCTCTCGCCGCGCACCCTCAACGCTTTGATCAACGCGGGAGTCGGTTCCATCGAGCAGCTCACCAAGTGCACGGAGTCGATCCTCAGCAATTTCCGCGGCTTCGGCGCAAAGGCCCTCGACGAAGTGAAAGACACGCTCGCGACCCGCGGACTGAAGCTCAGCGACGAAAGCGAGGATTGATTTTTGCTGTTCCCGTCGCTATTCTCCCGCTCCCCTCAGAATCCCATAACCCGTAACCCGTAACCTCCCATGTTCCACCGACGCGCCGGTCACAGGCTCAATCAGAAACCCGCTCACGCCCGCTCTCTTGAGCGGAACCTCGTCACGTCCCTCGTTCTCTACGAGGCGATCCGCACGACCCGCAAGCGCGCACGTGTGATCCAGCCGATCTTCGACGGGCTGATCACGGCCGTAAAAAACAAGGAGCCGCAGCTCGCGATCCGCTACCTCAACAAAGTCGTCACTGACCGCAACGCCAGCCGCAAACTGATGGAAGTTCTGAAAGATCGCTTCTCGCAGCGCTCATCGGGCTACACACGCATCGTTGCTGTGGGAAGCCGTAAGGGTGACGGAGCGGAACTTGTCGATTTGACGCTCCTCGACGCGGACAGCGGACAGCGGACAGCGGACAGAGGGCAAACGAAAAAAGTTCCGAAGTCCGAAGTCCGAAATCCGAAGTCCTCAACTCGTGCTGCGAAATCTTCTTCCCCCGCATGAAAACTTCCACGATTCCCGTATCGGCCCCCAAATGGCTGATCATCGATGCCGCGGGGCAGACGATCGGCAAAGTTGCGGTGAAGGCTGCACATCATCTGAAGGGAAAGCATCGCGCAAGCTACTCACCCCATCAGCTCTGCGGCGATCACGTGATCGTTGTGAATGTCAGCAAGGTCGCACTTCCTCCGAAGAAGGGGCTCCGGAAGACCTACCATCGCCATACCGGCTGGCCGGGCAACATGAAGGTCGCGAGTCTCACATGGATGCTCGAAAAGAAACCGACGTACGTCATCGAACACGCAGTGAAGGGCATGCTTCCGAGCAACCGTCTCGCCGGTGATATGATGCGCCGCCTGCATGTCTACGCCGACGACAAACATCCCTACGCGCCGCAGAAACCCGAAGCTCTTTCCCTCGCCCGATCATGAGTGATTCCAAAAAGCAGTACTTCGGCTCCGTCGGGAAGCGCAAGACCGCGATTGCCCGCATCAAGCTGTACCAGAGCGGGACCGGAGCATTCACCGTGAACGGTATGCCGCTGAAAGTCTATTTCACAGGTGTGCAGATCGAAAACGCTGTTGCGCCCCTTGCCCTCATTGGTGCGAAGACCGGGTATGACCTCGACGCGTACGTCGTCGGCGGCGGGAAAATGTCACAGTCGGATGCTGTCCGTCACGGCGTCACCCGCGCATTGCTTCTCGCAAACCCCGACATCCGCAGTGACCTCAAGCGCGCAGGGTTCCTCCGCCGCGACAGCCGCATCAAAGAGCGCAAGAAGCCGGGACTCCGCAGAGCGCGCAGAGCGCCGCAGTTTAGCAAGCGGTAAATTCTCCCTTCTCATATTCAGGAGCAGGCGTTCGGCCTGCGGGCGTGGCGAGAAAGCGCGTAGATTTTGCTATGTTGCAGGGGGGGCACGTTGACAGGAATAAAAATCAGTATCAATCTGTTCTTTGTGCAGACGTTCTGCACGTGGTTTGTTATCGGATCCTTGTCTTCACAGGAGCTGCCATGACTCACGTCAAACAGGAGCCTACCAAGATCGACGAAGTCGGAGATGTCACACGGGTACGTCTCTTGCCCAAAAAACTTCTCGCCGAAGATCTGGTCGATCGTGTGGGGGGAGACCTCATTGCCCTTGCCGGTAAAAAACAGAAGATCGCCGTCGATTGTTCAGCCGTTGAATGGATGTCCAGCAGGATGCTTGGGCATTGGCTCGATGCTAACAAGAAGAAGGGCTGCAGGGTCGTATTCTACGGCATCTGTGATGCGATCTTCGAGGTCTTTGTCATTTCTAAGCTCGACAAACAACTCACATGCCGCAAGACCGAAGGCGAAGCTCTCGCGGCACTTACGTAGGCAGGATGCCGACAAACCACTCACCAGCCGGTTTTCCTCCCAAGGAAGACCGGCGCTTTCAAAAATCTTCACACAATTCGGAGCCTGTATCAGCGAAAAAAGGTTCAAACGACCCTTGGATACACGATGTGTTTTCGATGATGTCGGCTTTCTTTCAGGCTGCGACTGCTATCTTCACGTAATAGACGCTCTTGCCTTCCGGCGTGTCGAGAATGAAACGTGCATCGATGGTGGTGAGCTGCACGATGGTCTGGCACATCCGGAGGAGCATGCGGGGCGGCAGGCTGATGCCGGCCTCGAGGCACAGCGCGCAGAGTCCTGCGGAGTCTTTGGAGCGGATGTAGGGGTCGCCCTTTTTCTGGATGATGCCATAGAGCGCCTGCTGGACCTGTGTCACGTAGCGCTCAACGTAGATTTCCAGCTGCTCCACCGGCAGATCCTGAATTTCAGGGAGTGCCTCGACGATGTCGAGGTCGCGGTGGATGGCATGCGCTATGCAGGTTTCGATGGACATGTGTGTTTGGGGTGTGTTTGTGAAATCCAATTATTGTAGCACGAAACCTCTCCGGACTCAATGCCTTGAGGGGGCTATTATCATGCCTCCGGCCCTTACTTTCTTTTCTCGGCCAAAGAAAAGAAAGTAGCCCTTCGTCGTCGGCCCCTTCTTTGTCACCCCGATGCGGAGACGAGGGGCGGCAAAGAAGGGGCCCGCTCAGGATAAACTCCGAAAAGTTCGCCGCCGGCTGTGCATTCCCGCTGGCCGACCCCCCCGAGCCGGCGGAGCCCCTCCACCAGCGTTTAGCCTCTTGTGATTATCTTTTTATTCAAATAAAGAATTGCAATCAAACCAGCGATACAGAGGTTTCGCAGATTCAGCACAATCACAGCCAAAAACGACCGAAAATGCAGCAGATCGTCGTACAGAACAGGATAGATCCAGTGCGTCAGGGCGGCCGTTACAATCGTGAGGCCGGGGAGGAGCCAGGGCAGGATACGACGGGGATTGTTCAGAAGTTGCTCTGCGTCGTACACAAGGAGAAGCGGAATGATCCAGACAAAATACTGCGGGGAGAGAACGGGGGTCGTGAACAGGACCCAGAGCAGGGGGAGAAACAAGAAGGAAGGATCAAATGCGGAGCGCATATTTTGCTTTTCGCTCTTGTTCCGGAAGAAGAGAAAAATCAGACCCGCGACGGTTGTGACGGATGCGATGATGGCAAGAATCGGATGCCCCGTGATCTCGTATGCCTGCGCTGTTGAGTCAATGGTGAGGATCGTTCCCGAGATTGCTGACCAGAGGAGGAGTGCGCCTGCCCAGCTACTTTCCACCTGAATGCCGCGGACTTCGTGGTAACTGAGCATGTAACTGACGTTCGCCACCACGGCCTGCGGGCCTATGATCAACAGAGGAATCGCTATGCCGAGGAAGAGTCCGCCGATACATCCGAGCAGCACACCGCTGCGTTTATCATTCGGAGATTGCAGCCACAGGAAGGGCAGAACGAGAATCGGGACGATTTTGAGTGAAGCGCTGAGGCCGAGGGAAACGCCGGCAAGGAAATGGCGATTACGTTCCCATGATTGCCACGTCAGAAAGAGGAGCAGGGCGATAAGGATGTCGTACCGTGCGAGCATAAGTTCATTCCCGAGCAGCGGTATGCAGAGGAGGAGTGCAGCGGGAAGGAGCGCAGCCTTCCGACGACTTCCCGTCAAAAACGTCCAGAGGCATGAAAGTACGATCGTCAGGAGGAGAAATCCCTTCCACGTATTATTGAAAGACACACGAAAGGGATTTTCCTGAAAAATGTAGAAGAGCGCGGATGCGAGCGGCGGATACTCGCTCCTCAGCTCCGCGATCGTCCCGCTCTTCAGATCCCGCACCTGCATCCCGATACGGACGAAGGGTCCCATCGTGATGCGCGTCTGCATCGTGACGACCGCAAAAGCACCGATGAAAAGCGCCGTCAGGAAGCCGGCGATGAAGACGCGCTGCATAAACAGAAAAAGTGTACCATGGCCGTATGCGGCTTTTTTCTGACAGACAGAAACTCCACTCATTCCTGCTGATCGGGACCATCGTGCTCCTCGGCGCTTTTCTCTACCTTCCCTCAATCGGGAACCAGTTCGTCAGCTGGGACGATGAAATGCTCATCTATGGCAATCCTTGGTTGCGCGCGCTAAACATCAGCACCATCACCCACATCTTCACCCACTTCGACCCCGAACTCTACGACCCGCTGACACTGTTTGCGTGGCAGGCGATCGTTGCAGTCGCAGGATTTCAGCCGGTCGCTTTCCATCTGGCGAGTCTGCTTCTCTTCCTCGGGAGCACGGTCCTTGTTTTCGTCATTACAGAGAGGCTCACGAAGAACCGCACCACGGCGGTGATTGTGACGCTTCTGTGGGCCCTGCATCCGCTCAACGCGGCCGCGGTGCTGTGGGCGAGTGCATTCAAAGACGTCCTATCGTCGTTCTTCTTTCTGAGCTCACTTTTGACTTACCTTTATTTTCGCGGCAGCGGCGCGCGGAGCACGTATGTTTTCAGCATCCTGCTTTTCCTTCCGGGGCTGCTCTCCAAAGTGTCGGTCGTTTTTCTGCCGCTGATCCTCATTCTGATTGATCTCCTGCAGAAGCGAAGACTCACCCGCGGAGCGATCGTCGAAAAGATTCCCTACGTTCTGCTGAGCATTCTCTTTCTCATCATCGCATTTTTCGGGAAAGGCCAGACCATCGCGTCGCTCACCGCAGCCGAAACAATGGCGCTGTCGCTGCGCGCGATTCTCTTCAGCGCACTTCATATTGTCTGGCCATGGCCGCTTGCGATCATCTATCCGGTCACCACGCCGGTCCATCTCGTGAGCCTGCCTACGGCCCTCTCAGGGCTCGCAGGCGTCGCCTTTCTTCTGATTGCTATCTTGCTACGTAGGCGCGTTCCATGGCTCTCCTTCGGGCTCCTCTGGTTTCTGATCCTCCTTGTTCCAAGCTTCGCGACTTTCCTGAAGGGCACCGGCGTCACACTCACGTCCGACCAGTATTTGATGCTGCCGATGATCGGGATCCTCCTGCCGCTCGCGGTGGCACTCACCCGTCTTGCGCAGCGCCGGCGAGCCATTGCAATCGTCTGCATGCTAATCGTTCTTCTTCCTCTCAGTCTCGTCACGGCGTCGCGCGGGCGGGTGTGGCGAGACAGCATCAGTCTCTACCGTGACACCATCGCGCACTTTCCGGACGTCATCGCGATGCACTACAACCTCGGACTTGCCTATTCCCACGTGCGGGATTTTCCGATGGCGCTGAGCGAGTTCGACCGTGTCCTCGCGCTGGACCCCGCGCATGCCGCGGCGCATACGGATAAAGGATACGTGTTCCAGCTGCAGGGGAAGAAAGAGGATGCGATGAAAGAATTTCGCACTGCGATCGCGCTCGACGCCCGCAGTAGCGAAGCGCATAACAACATCGGTACGCTCTTCTTTGACGCGTATCAGTACGACAAGGCGATTGCGGAGTTTGAGGCCGCCGTTGCAATCAATCCGCGCTACGTGCAGGCATGGAATAACCTTGCTGCCGCCTACGGCAAAGTCGGGAAGCACCGCGAAGGCCTGATGGCGATGCGTTCGGCATTCCTGCTGGATCCCTCGAAGACAGCGCAGGTGAAGCAGATCGATGAAACACTCGCGGCGCAGCAACAAAAGTAATACTGCACACACCTGCGAGCTCCAAAACCGATGAAGAGCACCCAGTGTGAAAACCGGGTGCTCAGGGGCAGGAATAATTCAGGGGCGTTCATTGGCGACGCCCTCCAGATCGAATCTGATCCAACGGGTGTTTCCCTCAGGATCTTCGACCTTCAGATGGAACATCTGGTCGAAGTTTCCCGCGCCTTGCGTTTCACACTCAACGACAATGTGTACGCTTTCGCCGGGTCGCAGAGTGATCGGCAAATCTCTCGCACGGAGAGTGTGGACATTCCACTCTCAGCACGCTTTACCGAAGCTCACGATCCGTGCCGGTCGCCGCACATCCGTGTTGCGCGCGACGATCACGAATGTGAATTTTTCTTCTGCAGGGACGTCTTTGAGTTCGATTTTTACGCGATCGAATTCAATCGTTCCTGCCTCCACGGGTTCACATTCATTCGTGGAGTCGGGGAAGAAGAAAAATAGTCCCACGAAGACAACGGAAGGCGCAAACAGAATCAGGGACGCGAGCATTTTTGGCCAGTGACGCATGATGGCTCCTTTGTATGATTCGACAATAAATTCGTCCGGAAGGTTTCCTCATTCCTGCCGGTGCTGCAAAGGTGCAGTGGGTTCACTATCTGCCTGCACGGGTGGTTTGTCCAAAGCATATGGAGCGATCTGCGTACCCGTTCTGACCGGGTATAGAACCTATTTTATGCCTTTCCGAAGAGCAAAAGTCGCATAGGCCCAAAGAATTTGGAACACATGCACTCTGTGTGTAGTATCGTGGGTCCATATATGAAAAAGAATCCGACATCAAAGGCCAGAGGAATTACACTTCGCGATGTAATTGCGCACATTCAGGCGATGCGAAATGATCTGTCCGGAAGAATGGATCGACTTGAAATAAGAATGGACCGTCTGGAAGTACAAATGGTGTCTCTGACGAAAGAGGTCAGAATGACCCAAATGCAGGCCGGCAATCTTGACGGGAGATTGGATGACATCGAAATCAATCATCTTCCGAAAATCGAGAGGAAAGTATTTGGCCGGCTGATTGCGGGGAGGAAATGATAGGTGCACTCTGAATGCGGGAATCATCTGAAATATGCAGCATTCACAATATGCAGTGAATACGCACATTTTCGTGCAAATTCACAGTACATGGACCGTATTCTTTATCTGCTGTAGATTGCTTCGCCATGCATCACTCCGACGCCCAAAAAAGGCATGAAACATTGATCCATTCTGATTACTCGGTACAGCCTGACGCCGTGAGATTTTTTGATCTTGGCATTTACGAAGTTCTGGAACAATTTTCATTGCAACTGAAACAGATGAACAATGAGACCGACAACAAGAGAGACCACGTCGCTTTTCGGTGCGACAGTCTCGGAGATATCTTCACTGTGCACGTTCCGAAATCCATTGAACAATGCACATGTAATAATCTCGGAAAAACAGTGAGGGTCACCGTTCCCCGCTCCGTTCAGGATTGTGTACACGCCGCTTGTGTTGCTCTTCTGCTCCGCATCGACCGCATGTATACAGAACTCGAAAATACACCTGAAGATGTTCGAAGCGCATGTCGGGGAAAGAAAGAAGTGTGGGAAGCTTTAAATCGATGTCTGCGTAAACGTCCATCTGGATCAGAGAAGAAAGAGGATCCGAACAAGCCGAATGCAGGGGGTGTTCTTTATGACGTAACGATGAGTCAAGCAGATGCGTTCGTTGAGGTTCAATGGGACATGCCGGCGACGAAAAACGGGCACATCGAACTACTCGATCCGAATGTGGGGAACATCCTTGTACAGGCAGGCCTGAAAAAGGGAGATAGCTTCACGTGCACGCTGCAAACTACACATGGACAATCCACGGGAATCTCGAATGTAAAACGTGCGAAATAGTTAAGTGTATGTCGTGCTTTTACCAAGGAACATAAAGGATCACTGAACGCACCACGGGGACAGGAAAATTGCTGCTCTCACCACATAAATGTATTTTCTTTTGGTAGTGCGCTGATTATCTGTACACTGGGCCAAGTATTCGGTTCTGGGTACAGTAAGAACGGGTACAGCATGTGTAAATGCCGCCTTAGCTCAGTGGTAGAGCATCGGTATCGTAAACCGAGGGTCCGGGGTTCAAATCCCCGAGGCGGCTCCACGTAAAATCGCTCGCAGCGAAGCGAGAAGCTATTTTACGTGCCCCGTGGCGAGCGTAGCGAGTTTTACGGGGCTGCTTGCGATCACGTGGCGCGGCCACCGGCATTTTAATTTTTGCTAGACTCTTTTCATGGATCAAAAGACAGCCCTTCTTTGGTGGCAGCTCAATGTGCTGAGCAAGCGCAGGTACGAGGCGATTCTGGAGGTGTATGGATCGCTTGATGAGGCCTCGAAACACGTTGGGGAAGAATTTCTGCGCGGGCTCGGTGTACGGGATGATGCTGTCCGCGCGGCACTCATCCGGCTGGAAACATTCGATGCGGATACAATGGCGAAGAAACTGATTGAGAAAGAAGTCACGCTTCTCTCCATCGACGACGAAGCGTTTCCGGCGATTCTCCGTCAGATGGGGGATCCGCCGATATTCCTGTCGTACCTGGGAGATTTGTCCTGTCTCACACAGCCATTGATTGCGGTTGTCGGGACGCGCGGGATGACTGCGTACGGGAGACGTGTGGTCGGGGAATTCGTCCCGCGCTTTGTGCAGGCGGGGTGCGTGACCGTGAGCGGGCTGGCGCAGGGGATTGATACGGTGGTTGCGCAGGAAACACTCCGTGCCGGCGGCCGGACGGTGGCGGTGCTGGGGCACGGGCTCGGGAATATTTTCCCGACGAACAACGTGAAACTCGCAGACGAGATTCTTGAGAAAGGCGGACTGCTCCTCAGCGAATTCCCCATCGACATGTCCCCGGATTTCTACACGTTCCCCTCACGCAACAGGCTCATCGCGGGCTTGGGGCTCGGCACATTGGTCATCGAGGCGCCCGCGAAAAGCGGGGCGCTGATCACCGCCGAACTGGCACTGGACTACGACCGCGACGTCTTTGCCGTGCCCGGTCCGCTGTTTGATCCGAATGCGGTAGGGGTCAATGACCTGATTGCCCGCGGACTTGCACGATTGGTGACGGCTCCCGACGACGTTCTGCGGGAGATCGGGATTGTCGCACCTGACGGAGCTCAGGCGACCTCCTCCTACACCCCCGAAACGGAGGACGAAAAGAAGGTCTGGAAGGCGCTGACGACGATGCCCCAGCCGGTGGATGATCTGGTCGTGGCCTCGGGGCTTCCTGCTCCGGCCGTGGCGGCTACGCTGACGATGATGGAGCTAGCCGGAGTGACCAAAAAGGTGGGGGCGGGGAGGTGGGTGCGGGGGTGAAATTACGGGTTACGGGTTAGCTGGTTACGGGTTATTGGGTATTTCTTTGGGCTCAAAGGGAGGAGCCTGGGCTCATAGGGAAAAACCTCCTTCTCCCAGTGGGAGAAGGTCGGGATGAGGGGAGTGGGTGTCAGGGAGAGAGGATTTAAGGAATTTTTATCCTCCACCCCACCCCAACCCCATGATTGTCGGTAAATCCGGCAGCCACTTCCAGTGCCGACAGGGCCTCTCCCTGAGAGGAATAGGTTGTGCAGGGGTCGGCGGTGCAGGGGGTCATCGTGGCAAAAGACACAAAATTCCCGGTGGTATCGAAGAAGAGAACATCGAGGGGAATCAGGGTATTTTTCATCCAGAAAGTCAGCTGCCGTGGCTCTGAAAAGGTGAAGAGCATGCCGCTGTCTGGCGCAAGAGCGGTCCGGTACATCAGCCCCTGCTCCTGCTCCGACGGCGTTGCGGCAATTTCGGCGTGGACGATGAGAGTTTCTCCGGAGGGACTGATCAGGTGAATATCCTGAACCGGCAGCTGAGCAATGTGCGAAGATGCGGACGAAGATTCCTGAGCCGATGAGGGAACCGATCCCTGAGCGGATTCCTGCGTTGCACTCCGCGCGCATCCGGCGAGAAAGAGAATGCCGGCAAAAAGAAGTACGCGTTTCATTGTCCGGCTGCACGAAGATTCTTAATCGCGGCAGCACGATTTGCCGACTGAAAAATGTAACTGCCCGATACAAGATTATCCGCACCTGCCTTCACACATTCTTGCGCGGTCACATCATCGATGCCGCCATCCATCTGAATCATCAGCTCGGGGAATTTTTTGCGGAGAGCCGTTACCTTTTTCAGAACCGACGGGAGGAAACTCTGTCCGCCGAAGCCGGGCTCAACGGACATGATGAGGACGAGATCCACTTCCTCCACGATGTCATCGATTGCGATGGGGGAGGTGCCGGGGTTGAGGGCGATGCCAACGTTGGCGCCACCGGCGCGGATGCGTTCCATGAGGTTTTGACGTGCCGCGGTGTCGGTGACAGCTTCGGCATGAAAGGTGATGTTTTTCGCTCCCAGCTTTAAAAATTCATCAATGCGGTCGGCGGGGTTACTGACCATCAGATGGATGTCGAGCGGGAGAGAGGTCCGCAGATTCTTCAGAACCGGCGCGCCGAAGCTGATGTTCTTCACGAAGTGCCCGTCCATGACGTCGACCTGTAGCCAGTCGGCGGAGCGGACGAAGTCCACTTCTTCCTGCAGGTGCGTGAGATCGGCGGAGAGTATTGACGGGGTTATAAGAAGAGACATATGGGGTTGCTGGTTAGCTGGTTGCTGGTTATGAGTGAAATGTTACGGGTTACGGGTTATGAGTTACGGGTTAAAAGTTATGCTCGAGATCATCGATGCGCTTTTGATGTCGGCCACCTTCGAATGCTGTCGATAAAAATACGTCGACCATTTTCTTTGCGAGCTCTGGTTCGAGCATCCGGCCGCCGAGACTCAGAACATTTGCGTCGTTGTGCTTTCGGCAGAGCTTCGCATCTTCGGTCGTGCAGCACCGAGCGGCGCGGATACCTTTTACTTTATTCGCTGCGATCGATTCGCCGATGCCGCTGCCGCCGAAGATGATGCCGGGCATTTTTTGCTCCAGCACCGCGGCGCAGGCTTTCCGCATGATGGCGGGATAGTCGACGGGTTCTTCGCTCATCGTTCCGACGTCGAAGATGTCTATGCCCTGCGCGATCAGGTGCTCTTTGATGGCTTCTTTCAGAGCAAAACCCGCATGATCAGTGCCGAGGATGACGCGGGGAGGAGCTTTACTCATGGCAGCATTCTAGCGGAGAGTATGCGTGCTGCCACCGTGGTACACTTTCCGCGACTCGCTCCCATGCCCCGCACCAGACTCATCGCAGCAAACTGGAAAATGAACCCGCCGCCGGCGGGATGGAATGAGGCCGATTCTCCGTACCGGCCGCGAACGGGTCTTGATGTGGTTGTCTTTCCGTCATTCGTTGATCTCGATACGTGCATGAAGGCGGGACTGACTGCGGGTGCGCAGTGCGGACGCAGCGAAGAAAAGGGGGCGTTCACGGGGGATGTGAGCATGCGGATGCTCAAAGGGCCCGGCTGCCGGTACGTGCTCTGCGGACACAGCGAGCGGAGGAAATTTCATCGTGAAACGGATGGTGATGTCGCAGCACAGGCGGCTGCGGCGTTTGCCCTCGGTATCACGCCCGTCCTGTGCATCGGCGAGAGTGCGGAGGAACGTGAGAGCGGAAACGCTCAGAAAAAAGTACGGGAGCAGCTTCAGAATATTTCATTCCCGGTGGTGATCGCGTACGAACCTGTATGGGCGATCGGGACGGGAAAATCTGCTGATCCCAAAAATGCTCAGGAAATGCATGCGTTCATCCGCTCACTTCTTGCCTCAGCGGAAGGTAAGCGGACGCGGATTCTCTATGGCGGATCCGTGAACGAAAAAAACGCGGCGGGGTTTCTGGCAGAGCCCGATATTGACGGGTTTCTGGTCGGTGGCGCATCGCTCGATCCGGCTGCATTCCGGGCCATTGTAGAGGCAGCCGCTCAAAGGCCGTAAAAAGGCTTTTTGAGGCTGGAGTCTGACAGGAAAAGAGAGTGATCAGGGTTGTCATCCGAAGCCTTTTTTGCTACAATAAAGGGATTTCTCTTCAAAGGAGCCTGAGGCTCCACCCACAAAAATACACATGACACTTCTCCCGCAGGACATCGGCAATATGGATGATCTGCGGCGGCAGAAGGAACGGATGTCCGGAGCCGCGGCACCGGAAGCGACGACCGAAGAAAAAACGGCATATATCAGGACGATCCTTGCGCGTCTGAATTACGATCATCTGTCGCGGGCTGACAAAGGTCTCGTGCGGCATTTTTTGCAGACTGCAACCGGCTACTCGCGCGCGCACGTGCAGCGGCAGATCGAGCAGTACCATCATCTGTCTGCAGAGAGCGATGTCGTCTCCGCTCTTTCTCCCGCGCGTACCTTTGTCATACCACGCCTATCGCACCGGCATGCATCACTCATACTCACACTCGCGGCGCTTGCGATCGCCGGTTCTGCGACGCATCGTCTGCCCGCGGCTCTCACGGCGCGCGTCTGGAGCAGCGGCTCCGCGGCTGTCCGTTTCCATCTTGCGAAAACAGTCGTTCCCGTTGCCGCGTCGCAGTCGGGGATTACGACGGATATGATCCTTTCGGCCCGGGTACGCGAACGCCGACTGCAGCGACTGCAGGCCCGTGCTCATGACAATGACACTGCACCGTCCGGCGCGGTGACGGGGGGTTCATCGAATCTGACGGCATCCCTTAACAGCGGGTTTGATACGCTTGCGACCGGGAAAGACGGGCAGGTGCTCATGGTGCAGAACGGCCGACCAATCTGGGTGACTCCTCCGTCCGCTCTGCGTCCCAGCGCCGGCATCGAGAATTCAGGAGCGGGACGGAGACCGGCGAGTGAAGGCGGGACGCGGACGTATGGAGGTGGCGGAGGAGGAGGTGGCGGCGGATCGACGACGATCACGAATATCACCAACGGGATCGTGCAGGCGGATGCCGACGGCCGGTACGTCAATGTCGGAGGGGATACGGTCGCCGGTCAACTGAGCATTGAAGCCAGCGGCATCGCGCTGCGCGTGACAGGGACAACTTCCGGAAAAATGCTGCATACGGAACAGGGCATCACGTCGTCCGGGGGATTGGTTCTTGAAGGAACCCTCAGTGGCGCCACCATCGGTGGCTTCGGCCTGCCGTCCGGCGGATGCACGGGCAGCGCCAACAAGCTCGTGTGGGATGCGTCGACGCAAAAGTTTGCCTGTGCCGCCGATCAGACGGTCGGATCGGGACTCTCGCAGACGACGGGTGATGAACGGTACCTGAAGCAGTCCGGCGGCACTCTCACCGGTGCCCTCACGGTCCGTGTTACCAGTGGTGTGTACTCGACACTCGGCCTCGAAGTGGAAAATACCCTCTCCGGTGCCGTCATCCGCGCATCGCAGACGCTCGCTTCTTCGGGAGGACTCGTGTTTGAAGGGGCGGGATCGGGCGCCTCCCTCACCGTCTCCACGGCCTTCGATGGAGCGGGCTTGAGTGATTGTGATACCGCCGGCACCAGCAAGCTCCTCTGGGACGCAACGACGAAACGTTTCAGCTGCGGCACGGATCAGAACAGCGGCGGCGGCACCACCTTCGGTTCCGGTCAGGTGCTCAACATCGGAGATGCACGGTACCTCAGACAATCCGGAGGAACACTCACCGGTGCACTGACCATCAATGTGACGAACGGCAATCGTGCAACGCTGGATCTCGAAGTGACACATCTGCTTTCCGGCTCCGTCATCCGGGCGCAGGACACACTCGCTTCCAGCGGAACTTTGGTTTTCGAAGGCGCAGGTTCAGGAGCATCGCTCACGGTTTCCACGTCTCTCGAGGGAGCGGGTCTCACCGACTGTGATACCGCCGGCTCCAGCAAGCTCCTCTGGGACACCACCACCAAGCGGTTCAGCTGCGGAACCGACACTGACACCGATACCAACACCACCTACACCGCCGGACAGGGTCTCACCCTCACCGCCACCTCCTTCAAAGTGAATGCCACGCTCACCGGTACCACGCTGAAGTTCGCCACCACCTCGGGCTCCATCATTCATGCCGACAACGAACTCCGCAGCTCCGGCACGCTCGTCATCAACGGTGCCGTGACCTTCAAGTCCACTCTTGCGGTCACCAGCACCAGCATCTTCAGTAACAACATCACGCTCCGCGGGCGTCTCTCCGGCTCCATCCTGCACGCCGACAATCAGCTTCGGTCTTCCGGTTCCCTGATTGTAGAAGGCAACATGTCGGGAGCGACACTTGAGGGCGCGAACCTTACGGACTGTGATACTGCGGGCACATCCAAACTTCTCTGGGATGCGACAACCAAGAAGTTCAGCTGCGGCTCGGATCAGAACAGCGGCGGCGGTACCACCTTCGGTTCGGGGCAGGTCCTCTCGATTGGTGACGCCCGCTACGTCAATACCTCCGGCGACACGATGACCGGAGCGCTGACCATCCGTGTCACCGGCGCCACCCGCATGTCGCTGGCTGCGGAAGTCGAAACCCTCCTCTCCGGCTCCATCCTCCGCGCGCAGGACACCCTCGCCTCTTCGGGCACCCTCGTCTTCGAGGGAGCAGGCTCCGGCTCCGTCCTCACGGTCAGCGGACAGTTCGATGGTGTGGGTCTCACCGACTGCGACGGTGCCACGCAGACACTCGCGTGGGACACCACCACCAAACGGTTCTCCTGCGGCACCGACAGTGACACCACCTACACCGCCGGACAGGGCCTCACCCTCACCGCGACGGCCTTCTC
>JACRIG010000073.1 GCA_016215715.1 Candidatus Peregrinibacteria bacterium
AGCGGATGATGCCGTAAATTTCGATGGCAAAAACCGTGGCGCCCGCAACGACCCCTGCCTGCGATGAAAAGACGCCGGTCGGCCCTCCTGCTGAAAAGATCGCCTCAACCAGTTTTGGTGCAAGGTAGAGAGCCATGACGGCAACCAGCGAAATGGCGATGGTGTCGCGTGCTTTCGTCAGCTTGTCCTCCTCGCCGCTGTTGATCAGTTTAATGCCCGCGCGGACGATGTTGTAGAGTGCGACGATACTGGCGATGAGCCAGACCCGTGTCAGGAAGAAGAAGGCGAGATTGTTGAAGGCGATGACGCCCGTTCCGCCCGCAAACGAAGCGACGAGCGGGCCGGCGACCATGCGTGCCCCGGCGCTGACGAGCTGCGCGTGAGCGGATGGGATGAGCAGAGAGCCGATGATGATGATCGGGGTGAAGCTCACAGGAACAGGAAGTAGTTCACGATCGAATAAGCGCTCATGACGATGATCAGGCTGACCACCGTGCCGAAGATGATATTTTTGGCCTTGTCTTTGAACGTCTCGTCCACGGACACGATGAGGAAGATACCCGCGACCGCGATGGAAATGACGGCGAGCACTGCGAGGAAGACGAGGCCGAAGTTTACAATGCCGCGCAGTTCATTGCTGGCGATGATGGAGTTCGCCCCCGGCTGGATGACGGCGATAATCGCATTGGCCAGCAGAATGACCGCGACGCCGAGGAGGCTGTAGAGGAAGCGCGAGCGCTGCTGCGTGATTTCCGATTCCTGACCCTGGAGGAGCATCAGGCGGATGCCCTGCGTCGTGACGAGAACACTGATGAGGACTCCCATGACCAGCTTGAAGTACCCGAGCACATTCGTGATGGCGAAGGTGACGGGGAGGGGATTGATCAGCGTGTTATTGGCGCCGCGCCCGAACGCGTCGACGATGAAGGTCGAGACCGACACGATGACGGCGCCCACGACCGCGTCGGCGTACGCCTCCTTCATATCTTTGACCGTCGACTCTTCCGTAGGGTTGAGAAGCAACTGTCCGGCGTAGATAGTGAACATGATGATGGCGACGGCGATGAATCCCAGCCGCACGGCGGGAAAGATGACGGCCGTGAGGTACACCGTTGCGCCGAGGACCCCTCCGCCTCCGCAGGGGAGAAGTCCCCCGGCCGGACATGCGGGTATGAAGAAGGCCTGCGCTGCTGCCGTTGCCGGAGCAAGGAGGAGGGCCAGTGCGAGATATGTGAACCGCATAAATCCTTTTATTGTAGCCTAAAAGTGGATTTTGATCAATGTACGAGTCTGTTGATCATCGGGTGTGTCAACTGTCGATTTTTGGCTTCGGTATATTGCCTCCGGCCCTTACTTTCTTTTCTCGACCAAAGAAAAGAAAGTAACCCTTCGACCCGGCGCTCAGGATAAACTCCGAAAAGTTCGCCGCCGGCTGTGCATTCCCGCTGACCGACCCCCCCCGAGCCGGCGGAGCCCCTCCACGAAGAATTTTCTCGTCACGTTTTTCGTTTTCTTTGTCTTCTTCGTTTTCCTCCTGTCCCTCTCTGCGTATACTCATGTCATGCCTCTCACCCGCAGTCATTCTTCATCGGCCCCCATCACTCTCTCCGCCTCAACACAATTCCAGACGTACCTTCTCTTCGCACTCGCGATGGCGTTGACGGTTGTCGGGGTCGGGGCCGGTATCGCGTTCGCGCCGGTACTTCTCACGACCGGTGTGCACATTCTTTTCTTCATCGTGGAAATGGGCATCATTCTGTCCGCCCCGTTCTGGGTGGAGCGCTCCCCGCTCAATTATCTGCTTTTCGGATTGTTCCCGCTTCTTTCGGGCATCACCTTCACGCCGTACGTGATGATGATTCTGCTTGAGTATGTGAATGGTGCAGAAATTCTTCTCAACGCTCTCATTGCGACAACCTTTATGGCGCTTGCGGCTGCTGTGTTCGCGCGCATCGCGCCGAGCCTCGAGGGACTTGCACGGGGACTGCTGCTTGCACTTCTCGGCATTCTCTTTTTCATGATCGCGCAGATTTTCTTCCCGAGTCTGCGAACGGGAACCGCCGAACTCTTCATCTCCGGCATCGGCATCGTCGTCTTCGCGCTCTTCACCGCGCTCGATCTGCAGCGTGTCCAGCGCATGGGCAGCCTCGGCATCAGCCCCTTCCTTTTGGCGCTCCGCCTCTATCTCGACATCTTCAATCTGTTCCTGTTTGTGCTCAGGTTTATGAGTGCGTTTGGGGGGCAGCGGAGATGACTGTTGCTCGTTGCCCGTTGGCTGGTTGTTCGAACGAAACGAGTAACGAGAAACGAGCCAACCAGCAACGGAATTGTCCAAATCCCCTTTACAACCGCTTTGACGCCTTCTAACATGCGCGTCCATGTCCAAGCGCCCTACACCAAAGAAGAAGCGAGCCAAGCGCGCAACACGCCTGCAGCACTCCGCGTACATGGGCATCGAAGTGAAGCGCCTTCGTGAGCGTAGTAATTCGCCGTATGCCGGCCCTGCGGAACCGAAGAATAAGGGCGACAGGGCGCTGAAGGGGATCACGAGAATCAAGGCGTGAGATTTACCGGACAGAACATCTTTCACACCTCTCACCATGGCCCGTCGCCGTCACCTGTCGCGCATTGCCGTCATGCAGGTTCTGTTTGAGCGTGAGCAGCGACCGGACATCGATATCAACGATTCATTGATACGCAATGTTGCAGAGCTCGGGGAAGTCGATGCAGAATTTGCGGAGTCGCTCCTGCAGGGAGTGCTGGAGCATGAGGGTGAACTGAAAGAAGCAATTCAGGAGCATGCCCCCGGCTGGTCGATGGAACGCATGGATCCCATTGCGCGCTGGGTGCTCTTCATCGGCAGCTTCGAACTTCTCTGCGTCAAAGATGCGCCGCCCGCAGTTGTCATGAATGAGGCGATTGAAATTGCCAAAGAATTCGGGACGGAGGAATCGGGGAAGTTCGTGAATGGGGTGCTGAATGGGATGGTGAAAAAGTAGGGTTGGGCTACACTTTCCCCGTATGGCGACGCAGTCCTTCACCCTCCTCGAACGCACGATCAACGTCCATTTCCGCAATAAGGAGCTTCTGGCGCAGGCGCTCACACACCGCAGCGCGGTGCGCGAGAGCCGCGTGCACGGACACAACGAGCGGCTGGAATTTCTCGGTGACGCCGTGCTGGAACTTGCCGCGACGGAATATCTGTACAACCTGTCCGAGAAGCCGGAGGGGGAGCTGACCCACTGGCGCTCGGCGCTGGTGCGGCGGGACCTTCGGGGGACGGTGGGACGCGAACTCAAGTTAGGTGATTATTTGATTCTCAGTCGTGGCGAGGAAGCGAGCGGAGGAAGGGAGCGCGTCTCTCTCCTCGCCAACGCTCTCGAAGCCGTTATCGGTGCCATCTATCTTGATCGTGGTTTTGATGAAGCCAAAACATTCTGTCACACATTCATTCTTCTGCGGCTGCAGGAACTGCTGCGTCAGGGAAAAGACCGGGACGAGAAGAGCGTTTTTCAGGAGTGTGCACAGGAAGAGTACGGCATCACTCCGCACTACGAAACACTCGAGGCCGTCGGTCCCGATCACGAAAAACTCTTCACGTGCGCGGCCTTCATCGGCAA
>JACRIG010000076.1 GCA_016215715.1 Candidatus Peregrinibacteria bacterium
TCCCGTCTACTACGGGATGATTGCGCGCAAGGGCGAACTCTTCGAAGGTTCGCACGAGCCGATCATCAGTAAGCACCTATTCGACGAAGTGCAGGCAGTGATCGCGGGGAGGGCGCGGAAGAAGAGAAAGCGAAAACACGAGTACTTCTTCTCGGAACTGATGACGTGTGGACAGTGTACCTGTGCGATCACTGCCGAGCGGCAGAAAGGGCACATCTACTACCGCTGCACCAAGAAGAAGGGCAAGTGTGACGAGAAGTATCTACGAGAGGAAACACTATTGGAGCAGGTGCGCAGCATCGTCGAACAGGTGACGCTGCCCGAGAGCTGGGCGGAGAACATGCTTGCGGAAATCGACAGAGAGAAAACGCACGATGTTTCCGATTCGCGGGCAGCGGTTCGCTGTCTCGTACAGGAGAAAACAGAGATCGAAACGAAACTCGGAAAGCTGCTCGATCTACATTTGGATGGAGGCATTGAGCGGGATGCCTATGTTCAAAAGAAAAATGCGCTGCTCAATCGCAAGCTGGATATCGAGCAGAAGATCAGAGACAGCGAACAGAAAGGAGATGATCGGCTCGAACCGGTCAGGGAATTGGTGCTTGCCAGTCAGCAAGCCAAAAAATACCAGTCGGATGCTCACAGGGCAGAAGTGCCAACATTTCTCAAAAAGATCGGCTTGAACTGGATTCTGCAAGGAAGGTCGGTGCAGTGGGAAGCGCAAAAAGGCTGGCGCGCGCTGCGCCAGCGACAAAAGTGTTCCGATTGGCTGCAGTTGCTGAACAAAATTCGAACGGAATTGGGGTGCCCCTGCGGCGGCGGCTGATTCCCGGGCCGCGCAGCCGCCGCCGAACAGCGCCGAAGCGTTAGCCGTTTTCAGAAAACCGCAAAAGAACCGGACAAAAAGATCGGCTCGAACAGGATTCTTACCGCACACACATTTTTTCGATTTTGAAAGGAAGAATTTCATATCACGATCATCCTACCATTACCTGGTGATCGGGTGTATCACTGACGTAGCAACTCCTTCGCCAGCGCGATGATCTTCGCGACTTCCGCGCGGTTGATCGGATCGTCGGGACGGAAGCGGTTGAGTGGCTTCCCCTCCGTGTCAA
>JACRIG010000005.1 GCA_016215715.1 Candidatus Peregrinibacteria bacterium
AACTCTGTCATGAAGGGAAATGTGCAGCGTCTTGGTTTCAACGTGCAGGGACCTTCCGCTGCACACTTCCTTTCCTCTCCCCCGTCGAGACCCCGGCTCTACGCCGCGCGACGAAGGCGGAGAGGCGGAAGAACAAGCACAAAGTCCTGCGGCCTAGTGCTCCGAAGCGGCGGGGAAACCCGCCGTTTTTTTGGTTCGACAGGCTCACCATGACACCCGCGCGGTCCGGCGGGATAGCCGAATCCCGCCTACGGAAATCTTGGTCTATTACTGTCCGATCTGCCGCAGCGCCGACTGTGCCGCGGCGTTCTCCCGATCAATCTGCAGAATCGTCCTGAACTGATCGGCTGCGGCGTTCACATCCCCCTGCTTATACAGAAGAAGCGCGAGATTCAGGCGTGCGGGAATGAACGACGGCGCGATATGAATCACTTCGCGATACCCGCTGATCGCTCCATTGGTGTCCCCCGTCTTCTGGAACGTGACTGCGAGGTTGTAGTGCGCGTCGGCAAAGTAGGGATTCACTTTGATCGCAAGGCGATACATGGCAATCGCCTCATCCAGTCGCCCCTGCTGCGTGTAGAGAACGCCGAGGTTGGTTGCACCCACTTCCTCCGTCGGGTCGATTGCAATCCCCTTCTTATATTCGGCCTCTGCATCGCTGAGTTTTCCCTGGTCGACCAGAATCACCGCATAGCCGATGTGCGCGATGGCGCTTTTGGGGTCGAGTATCAGCGCGGATTCGTACGCCGCACGCGCCTCGCTCATCATTTCTTTTTTGCGGTACGCGGCACCGAGATTGCTCCAGGTTTTCGGATGCGGACGGATCGAGATAGCTTTTTTGTATTCCTGAATGGACCGGTCGACATCTCCCTGCAGGCGGTACATGTTGCCGAGGTTATTGTGCGCGACGTGGGAGGAGTCGGGATAGAGTGTGAGGACATTCATGAAGAGAGCTTCGGTATCTCTCCAGATGCGTGATTGTTGGTACGAGAGAACTGCGAGTGCAGCCAGTATCAGGACACCCGCGCAAAGCATGATGCGTCTGTGGATCCATTGATCAGAAGCGATGTACGCAAGGATCCCGGAGAGCGCGAGGAAAACTCCGATCGACGGAATGTACGCATAGCGGTCGGAAGCGAAGTAAATGTCGAGGTCGCCGCCCTTCGCAAAGTTGATGAACGTCGGGGCAAGCGTGAGAAGGTAGAAGAGAATGCCGGCTGTCACCATGCGGTACCGGTTGCGCGCGAGAAATGCGATGAGCAAAAGAAATACGACGACTATCACCGGAATATAAAAATCGGGGGACGTGATGGTGATCGCTCCTATGTACGGATACAGGAGCGAGAAATCAGCCGGTACGAATATTTTTTCGAGGTAGAACGCCGTACTCTTGCATGCCATGAGGATTTTTTGGCTTAAAGTTGAGGATGCGACGACCGCGGTTTTCCCGAAGATCGCGATGATCCCGAAGACCATGGCAATACAGGCGTATGGAATCTTCTCGGTAAACATGCGCCTGCTGAGTGAGCGTCCCTGCACGTAATCGATCAGCAGCAAAATAGCGGGTAATGTGATCACCATGACTTTGGAGAGGAGACCGAAAGCGAAGAATGCGAGGCTCCACAGATACAGCTTTCTTGTATCTGTACCCCGCCAGCGTATGTACGCGATGAGCGATGCGAGAAAGAAAAGTGTGGAAAGTACATCTTTGCGTCCACTCGCCCACTCGACGGCTTCCGTATGAAGCGGGTGAAGAAGAAAGAGAAGACCACCGAATACGGCAAGTGATGCAAGGGATTGAAGCGATTCAGGGGAATGAACTCTCCCTTCAATCCCTTGATTCTCTTGCTTCCCTTTCATCACAAGCAATAAATACAGAAACCAACTTACGAGCAACGCATTCACAATGTGCAACAGCAGGCTCGTCAGGTGATACGCAAAGGGATTTGTTCCGGAAAGTTTGTAATCAATCTGGTAACTGATGAAGGTGAGTGGAATGTAGAGTTCCGGGTCGTACGTCGTAAAGATCCGCTTCAACGACCACGGGGAGAT
The DNA here is from genome assembly GCA_016215715.1 of Candidatus Peregrinibacteria bacterium. GTDB lineage: Bacteria > Patescibacteriota > Gracilibacteria > Peribacterales > Peribacteraceae > JACRIG01. The sequence continues at coordinate 2,056 of JACRIG010000005.1, forward strand.
TTCCCGCACCGCCGGATTTTCGTAAATCAGCATTCCATCGTCCCACCGGACGAACTGATTGGTGAGCGAGCGGCCGTACACGCCGAGTCCGATCAGAAAAAAACAGCCGATGACGATGAGAAGTGTATGGCGGGTTGGAAGTGCGGGCGCGGATTCCATGAACTCATTGTAGCCCAGGGAACGGTTATGGGTTAAAAGTTACAGGTTACGAGTTATGGGTTACGGAAAAAAGTCAAAAAACTTGTAACTCACAACACGTAACTCGTAACAGAGGTATATACTCACCTCATGCGCCGCATCACCCTCACGCTCCTTCTCTGTCTCCTGCCTGTTTCTGCTCTTGCCGCGCGGGGAAACGAAACGACCTCCAGCTGCACCAGTACCAGCGGCAGGGACGTTGCGCGCTGTTCCATGGATAGTCTCAAACGCTGGGCGGAAGAGGAAAGGGCCTTCATCCGGCAACTCACGGCGGAGCGTGAAGCGTGGCACAGGACCAATGATATTCTCGGCGTCACACCGGAGCTGACAAAGGCACTGCAGGCGTTCACGCTGGAACAGCAGAGGCGCCTGAAAGTCTTCCGGCTGCAGATGCAGAGTAAAAAAGCGGCGCTGGAGAAAGACCGGAAGCAAAAACAGGTAACGACTCCGAAGACAGCCGGCACCGCCCGGCCGGTCGTCTCTGCGGCGCGTCTGGAGGAAGGCCTGAAAATCTGCGGAAAGATCAGCTCCGTCACGCTCCATCGCGTCTGCATGAGACCCTATCTGCGCATCGCCGATCCGTACGGACGGACGGGTCTGCCCCGGTAGCTGGCATCTCCTTCATTGTTTCAGTAGAATGCCCGCACTTTCTTCCTATTCTATGGAACGCACGCTCATTCTCCTGAAGCCCGACGCCGTCAGTAAAAAAATCTGCGGCAAGGTGATCACGCGCTTCGAAGACGCGGGATTCACGATCCGCGGATGCAAGATGATTCATCTCAGCAAGAGTCTGCTGCGCGATCACTACGCGCACATCGCGGAGAAGCCGTTCTATCCGCAGGTGGAGGAATTCATGCAGTCCGCGCCGGTGATCGCTTTGGTTTTAGAAGGAGATGATATCGTCGCAAAAATGCGCGACATGCTCGGCGTCACCGACAGCCGCAAAGCGGCAACGGGAACCATCCGTCAGGAATTCGGCGTCGACATGATGGTGAATGTCGCACATGCGAGTGACAGTCCCGAGACCGCAGTAAAAGAAGTGGCACGGTTCTTCAGTGAGGCGGAGTTGTTTGTGTATTAATACTCCTTCTCCCGTTGGGAGAAGGTTGGGATGAGGGGAGCGGGCGCCGGAGG
>JACRIG010000077.1 GCA_016215715.1 Candidatus Peregrinibacteria bacterium
CGGATGCCGATATCTACATTCTCTTCACGGAAGTCGAAAGTGGGGGACTCAAGGCGAGCATGCGCAGTTCCGCAGCGGTGGATGTCAGCAGGCTCGCGGGACAAACCTACGGCGGCGGCGGACATGCGCGGGCGTCGGGATTCCGCGTCGCGCAATTCGGTAATTTCCAGCTGCAGGTCCTCGAGTGCGTCCGCGTCCTGAAGGAAACAGTCCAGCGCTGGAAGAAGGAAGAGGCGATGGCCGAGCGCCCGCAGCCCTCGCTGCCGACGGCACCCGCTTCATCGCAGGCTCCTATGAAGGAAGCCGCTCCCAAAAAGAAAAATGGAAAAGAGCAGACAAAATCTTCTGCCACAGCGAAACCGTCGAAGGATGTCGTGCATGAAGTGTCGCCGGGAAATACGCCGGGGACGGGGGGCGATATCGTGGAAGAGTTGACGAAGCCGTAAAGAAGACGAAGAAGACAAAGAAGTCGAGGAAAACGAGGAAACATGATTCATTATCGTCGTATTCCTCGTCTTCATCGTCTTCTTTGATTTCCTTTTCTTGGCATCCCCCTGCGCCCGTGCTATTCTTTGCCCGTATCACTTGGCCTTTTTCCTCTATTCCATGCGCCTCGTGCAGGTCGCAAAAGCATTGGGCATGACCGGACAGCAGCTGCGCAAGGAGCTGACCCTCGTCGATTTCGGCGTGAAGCCGACGGATCGTGAGATTTCCGAGAACATGGCGCAGGGCGTCATCCGGTACCTCGCGCGCAAATATAATATTCCGATCGACATCGAAGCGGCGCTCAAAATGACGGACGACGGCGGAGAGGAGGAGAGTCAGACACCGCCAGTTTCACAGGAGGAAGCACCGCAATCCGCACCCGCGGCACCCGCTCCCGTTTCCGCGCCCGAAGCGAAAGAAGGGCTGCACGTGCTCCGGAAACTCAATCTCGAAGGTGTCTCGAAGGAAGCGATTGCGAGGCACACGCAGAAGGTGAAAGTGCTGACGAAGGAAGAGAAAGAGGAGAAACTGCGCGAGGAGAAACTGCATCCTCATCCGAAGCGCGGTGCGACGACATCCGTCCATCAGCAGCAGATCAAGAAGAAGGAAGGGACGGTGCTCCTGCCTGATCAGATTTCCGTGAAGGAATTTGCGGAGAAGACGGGCGTGCAGGTTCCTCAGGTGATTCAGGTGCTGATGAAAAACGGGGTGCTGGCAACCATTACCCAGTCCATCGACTACGACACCGCCGCCGTGGTTGCCGCTGAGCTCGGTGTGACGGTTGCCAAGGAGCAGACGTCCGCGAATGTCGAGCATCTCCTCAGCAAGAACCTCGAAGAACTTCTCAAAGATGAACCCGAGAATCTGGTTCCGCGTCCGCCGATCGTCGTCGTCATGGGACACGTCGATCACGGCAAGACCTCAATCCTCGATGCCATCCGGCAGACGGATGTGGTGTCGGGCGAAGCGGGAGGTATCACGCAGCACATCGGTGCGTATCAGGTGTCGCACGACGGGAAGCAGATCACGTTCCTCGACACCCCCGGTCATCAGGCCTTCACGGCGATGCGCGCGCGGGGAGCGAATCTTACGGATATCGCGGTCCTCGTCGTCTCGGCGGAGGAGGGGCCGAAGGAGACGACGCTCGAGGCGCTCCATCATGCGCAGGAGGCGGGTGTCCCGATCATCGTCGCGATCAACAAGATCGATCGTCCCAATGCCGATATCGAAAAAGTGAAGGGCGAAATGGCGTCGCACGGACTGCAGCCCGAGGAGTGGGGCGGCAAGACGCCTTTTGTGCTTACTTCAGCCGTCACGAAGCAGGGGATTACGGATCTTCTCGATCACATTCTGCTGATTGCGGAGCTGGAAAATCTGCGCGCGAACCCGAACCGCTCCGCCGTTGCGACCGTTATCGAGAGTCACCTCGATCCGTCGCTCGGCTCGCTTGCAACGGTGATTGTGAACGCGGGTACGCTCCACGTCGGGGACGCATTCCTCTGCGGCCGGACGGTCGGGAAAGTGCGGGCGCTCTCGGACGCCGCAGGCAAGCGGTTAACCGACGTGCCGCCCTCAGGTGCCGTGCGCGTGTCCGGTTTCGACGACGTGCCGCAGGTGGGCGATGTGCTGCAGGTCGTCGCCTCGGAGCGTGAAGCGCGCGATGTCCAGAAGCAGCTTCTGGATCAGAGCGGGGCCGTCCCGCGCCGGACCTTTGCGGACCTTGTCACACGTCTCTCCGAAGGCAAATCGGTACAACTCAAACTCGTCGTGAAAGCGGATACGCAGGGGTCGCTGGAGGCTATTCAGGGTGCACTCGAGAAGCAGGGAACGGCGGAGGCGCAGGTGAAGGTGATTCACGGCGCCATCGGCGCCATCTCTGAAAGCGACATCATGATGGCCTCCGCCAGCGGCGCGCTCGTCGCCGCGTTCCGCGTGCCGGTGAACAGCGCGGTCCAGAATACCGCGGAGCGCGAGGGGGTGAAGATCCGCGAGTACGACGTCATCTACAAACTCTTCGAAGACGTCGACGGCCTCCTGCAGGGACTGCTGATCCCCGACGAACTGGAAAAAGTTCTCGGGCATCTGGAGGTGAAGGGTGTGTTCTTCGTCAAAAAATCCGAGCAGACGGTCGGCGGCGTCGTGCGCGACGGCATCGTGAAGCGTGTGCAGTTCCGCCTCCAGAGAGGGGATGAGACGCTCGGCACCGGCCGCATCACGTCGCTGCGTAAAGTCGACAACGATATTAAAGAAGCGAAGGAAGGAACGGAGTGCGGGCTGAAGATTGAATCAAATGTACCGGTTGAGATTGGCGATGTGCTGGAAGTGTTTAGCAGGGAGTTTAAGAAAAAAGAGTAGAGACGTTGCCGGTGGCACGTCTCGGGCCCGCGGGCGAAGACGCCCCACCGGGGCGTCTCTACATTTTTCTACACAACCGGTGCCGGCGCGGGCGGAACGACCCCCGTGCGGCGGCCGCGAAGATAATTTCCGATCGCTTCCTGCGTGGCTCTTCCTTTCCCGGCGAGCGTTGTGATGAGGCTGCTGAAAGCGGTGCGGTTTGGCACTGGGCGCTGCTCCATGAGTGCATAGAGAGACCGGTAGATGGTATTCGTGGGTGCTGCCGGTGGATCCGATCCGCGCGCGACGTCGAGATCCGACAGGAAGTCGCGCGTCTCCTTTTGCGACGCTTCGTTGTGGGAGGGCCGGAAGCCGTCGTTGAGCTTGGTCACGAAGTTTCTCACTTTCACAGTGCCGGCCTCCCGCATCAATGTCTCAACAGTGCTCTCCCACTGAGGCTGCGCGTAGTGTGCATTGGTGAGTGAGAGAAAGACGGGATCTCTGAGGATTGTATTCATTTCTTCAGCAGTAATGTCTTCCGACGGACTGAGGAATTGCCGTCGCAGCCCTCTGTCCGCAATGACGCCCGACAGTGCGAGCGCGACAAGACCGCCCGTCGGCATGCGCTTGTGCGCAAAGGCCATCGCGCCGTCCGCGAGCGCGTAGGTAGCGAGCGCCAGCACACCGATGAATTTTCCCATCATCGCGAATCCCTGCGAGGTGACGCTGTTATTCTCTGCCGCCTGCATCTGGTGGGCAGCGTCACTGAAGCCGCCGTCTGCCGTTGCGTAGGCCCGCAGGCGCTGGAGAAGCGTCTCGAGAGCAGTTCGTTGCGTTGCATTTGCCTGCGGCAGAAGTTTTGTCACAAATTCTATGTCGCTTTGAACGGTGTTCGTGAGAGAGACCGTGAAGTAGCGCTGATCCTCACTCTGGCTCCTCTCATTCCAGACACGCAGGTACCGCTGTGCCCCGCCGGTCGGTTGCCCCAATTGTTCGCCGGGACCGGGCAGATCGGGAGGAGAAGCCTGCAATGCCTCGATGATCGTCGTGATGCGACTCTCCGTTGATCGCTGGTCGCCGCTCGGCAGCGTGGCAAGGATGGGCGAAAGCTGACTGAGGGATGCATTCGCCGTGGTCATGGTGCGGATGGATTCGAGCATCGTCCGCGACATCTGAATGGACCGATCGCGGATGGCCTGCGGGCTCTGCGTCAGCATCGTGAGATTCTTCTGCACGCGGTCGTTGTTTGCTTTCACGATCTTTGCATCCAGTTCGGCTCTGGCTTTCTTTGCAGCATCCTCCGTAAGCTTTGCGAGGTTTTCCGGTGGTCGCGGGAGTTCGAAGGACATAGAGGTTGAGGACCGGAGATGAAGGAATGAGATCGGAGCAACTATTTTTTATCTTTCGCGTTTTTTTCATCGGCCGCTTTTTTGTCAGCCGCAATTTTGTCATCTGCTATTTTCTTATCTGCCTGCTGCTTGTTCGCAGCCTGCTGAATTTCCTGAATGCGTGCAGGAGTGAGGTTCAGCTGCACGCCGGCCTTCTGGAGTTGCTGCAGGTGTTCACCGACGTTGGTGTTGTTCGTGCCGAGATTGTGACG
>JACRIG010000074.1 GCA_016215715.1 Candidatus Peregrinibacteria bacterium
CGCTTGACATAGCTAAAACCGATGAGCACGGTATTAAGGAGTCCGAGCCTGCGGGCGACCGTGAGTGTGATGCCGATGGGATACGGGAAAAAATGCTTCCGGTAAAAAATCCGGCTGAGGCGCGGCCGCTGGAGCATGACGTTATCTTCTTTTTCAGGATCAGGAGCCGAGCGTTTGCGAACGCAGGACTTCGGACTTCGGACTTCGGACTTCGGAAAGGAATTTTCGTTCGCCCTCTGTCCGCTGTCCGCTGTCCGAAGTCCGTCCGGCAAACACTCCGGACACAAATACTCCATCACCGCCTCCACCGCATAATCAATATCGTGTTTCTTATCGAGATCATCGGCAGCGGGTGCCCCCTGCAGCGGGAGAATATTGAACCACCACTTCATCGCGCGCTCACTCTTGCTAAAGAAGCGATGGCCGCCGATGTCGATACGGTTGCCTTTATAAACGAAAGTCTGCGCGATGCCGCCGATGGTGTCCGTGGCTTCGCAGACGACCGGACGGATATCGGTCCGTTTAAGAAGTTCATACGCGGCCGTTAATCCTGCGGGACCGGCGCCGGCGATGAATGCAACGCGTGGCATGGGCGTAGTGTAGCGGTTTAATGAACACGTTGCTCGTTGGCTCGTTACTGGTTTCTCGCTACTTCCGTAGCACGGAGCATCTGCTCCGTGCTACGGGAAAATCGAGCAACGAGTCAACGCGAAACGAGCAACGATCAGGCAACCACCGCATCCACCCCCTCCCCTTTTTTGAACACAAACCCATGCGACATGCTGTAATTCCAGATTGCTCCAATAGCGATGGAGGTTATTTTGGCCATCAGGTAGTGGAACCCGATCCAGAGCAACAGCCACGAGGAGAGGAGGTTGAAGGCGATTGCCGTCCCGTAGACGATGGCGAATTTGAAGGCCTGACCGCCGACGCGATTCTCGTGATTCCGGAACGTGAAGTACTTGTTAGCGAGGAATACAAAGAGGACCGCAAGAAGCGAGGAGGGAATGTACGCGTACTGCGGCGCGAGATGCCCGTATTCAACGAGCACGGTGGTCGTGGAGAGGTCGATCATAGCACCGGTGCCGCCGCACACGGCAAAGCGCCAGAGTTGCGAGAAGTGCTTACGAACGGCGGGGTGGTAGAGTGCGCGGCGCATGTGTGAGGGACAGGGTACACGATCACTTCCAGCTCTCATACGTTTTCTTCAGTCCTTCTTCGAACGGTGTCCACGCCATGCGCTTCAGGCTTTTGTGCGGTGCAAGCAGCGGGATCGTACGCGGACCGAGGTGAATCTCCGGATGAAATCGAAGCGGAAGTTTTGGCGAAACAAAATCGCGGATCATCGTCGCAAGCTCCCTTATAGTCACGACCTCACCGCTGCTGATGTACTGCACGCCCGTCGCGCGGGCATCAATGAGCGTGAAAAGTCCGTCGATGAGGTCCTCCACGTACAAAAAGGCGCGCTCTTCGCGGCCGGTGCCCCAGATATCGAACGCGGGAGAGGCGGCAGAGCGGGGAAGAGTCCGCAGCCTCACTGCAGTTGAAACGGTGGATCGCGACTGCGGAGAATTTTTCGGCTGCGCCAGCGCGGCCTGCAGGCGACCGGCTTTCATGCACTTCGTAAAAAGAGCGGGGATGACATTCCCCTCCTCCGTGAACGTATCGCGCGGTCCATAGACGCCGACGGGACGCAGGAGCAGCACGGGAAAGCCGCGCTCGCGCGCCGCGACGTGCCAGAGAATCTCCGCCATCGCCTTCCCGAGGGTGTAGCCATCGATTGTATCTTTATGTGAAAGGTGGAGTGTGCCGACCTCCGGCGGAACATTCGCCGTGCTGAAGAACGTCACCGGCACCGCAGGCTGATCGCGCAGACCTTCGAGCAGCGCCAGCGTCATCCGCACGTTTTCCTGCAGCACATGACTCGCGCGCTCTTCGTGAAACGCCACATTCCGGCGGCATGCAGCAAGATGGAAGATCTCGTCCATGCCGTCAGTGAGTCGCCTGCAGTAGTCGCTGTCGCGCAGATCCCCCTCCATCCACTCAATCTCACTGCGGCGCTCGGACAGAGCTCTATAATACTTCGCACGCATCGGAACGCGCACCTTCGCACCGAGATCCAGCAGTCGCTCGACCAGAAAGCTCCCGATGAAGCCGGTACCGCCCGTGACGAGGACATTGCGTCCTTTCCACTTCATAGTAATGCAAGCATAGCCTACACTATTCGCATGTCACAGCAGCCAATTATTTGTCTGATCGGCCTCGGCTATGTAGGATTGCCTCTCGCTCACGCTTTCGCCAAAAAAGGGTATCAGGTAAGCGGCTTCGACATCAGCGAGAAGCGCATCGGGGAGCTGAAAGCCGGCCATGACCGGACCAATGAACTCACCGATGCGCAGTTGAAGGAAGTGTCGATCGAATACAGCACCGATCCCGCGATGATTGAGAACGCAGAGATTGTGATTGTAACGGTCCCCACCCCCGTCGATGCGAAGAACAAACCTGATCTCTCCCCCGTCGAAAGTGCGTCACACATCGCTGGTAAAAATCTCCGGAAAGGCGCGATCGTCGTCTACGAATCAACGGTCTACCCCGGCGTGACGGAAGATCTCTGTGGACCCATTCTGGAGGAGGAATCCGGCATGAAATGCGGGGAGGATTTCACACTCGGCTATTCGCCGGAGCGCATCAACCCCGGAGACAAGAAGCATACGGTGGAACACATCGTGAAAATCGTCGCGGGGCAGGATGAGAAAACGCTGAATATTCTCGCCGATCTGTACGGCTCGATCATTACCGCGGGCATCCACCGCGCGCCGTCGATCAAAGTCGCGGAAATGGCGAAGGCGATTGAAAATGCCCAGCGGGACCTGAACATCGCGTACATCAATGAGATCGCAATGCTCTGCAATAGGATCGGCATCCCGACGAAAGATGTCCTCACGGCTGCAGGAACGAAGTGGAATTTTCTGCAATTCAGTCCCGGCCTCGTCGGCGGCCACTGCATCGGCGTTGATCCGTATTACCTCGTCGAAAAAGCGGAACAACTGGGAATGAACACGCAGCTGATTACCGCAGGGCGAAGCGTGAATGAAGGAATCGCACCGTATGTTGCAGAACAAGTCGTCAAGGCGCTCACCGTTGCTCCCGTCAAAGCTTCCATTCTCGTTCTCGGTCTCACGTTCAAAGAAAATGTTCCCGACACGCGCAACAGCAAAGTGCACGACGTCATCGCTGCTCTGAAAAAATCGGGCGCGGCGGTGAAGGTGCATGATCCCTTCGTAAAACCGGAGGATGTGGCCGCGATGAAACATGAACATGGAACACTCGCGGACGGGCCCTACGACGCCGTCCTCCTCCTCGTTCCGCACAAACAGTATATGGATCTGCCGCTGCAGGAATTGGTGCAGGCGGTGAAGCCGGATGGTGTTCTGTATGACCTTAAATCGCTGCTCGACGGGGAGAAAGTGGTGAAGGCCGGAAGGAAATATTTGGCGCTGTAGCACGGCCATCTTGGCCGTGTGTACGGGCGAGACGCCCGTGCTACTGCTCACGAGCCCCGCTACACTGGTATCGTGCCTATTCTTCAAAAATACTGGCCTGTCGGCGTCGTTGCGATCTCACTTGTTGCGGTTACGGCACTAACGGTGCGGCCCTATCACTGGAACGTGACGGCACTCTTTCAGCTGGATCAGCAGATGGCGGATCAGCATCCGGTGCCATCCGGTTTCGTTGTCCTCCAGATGCCCGGCTACGACGGGATGCAGTACTACGAAATCGCGCGGATGGTGCCGGATATTGCGCAGCCGGAGCACTGGCCGATGCTGAAAGCGACGGTTCCGCTTTCGTATGCGTACCAGAGAATTTTGCTGCCGGTTGCGGCGTACATACTTTCGCTTGGAATGGCAGACGCGCTCCCGTACGCGTTTCTTTTCATCAACATTGCTGCACTGCTCGCGACATGCTTCCTCGTATTGCGATGGAAGCCGGAGGCAAAGTTGTATGCGGTGGCGCTTTCACTCTGTCCGGCAGCACTGCTCGCGATTCATTTCAGTCTCGCGGAACCGCTGACACTGGTGCTGCTGACGGCATTTTTGACGAGACACATGTCCCATGACTTCAGATCATCAATTAATTGGAGAATTGGGTGGGTGGATGTTTTATTACTGTCGCTTCTGGTCCTCTCCCGGGAGGTGAACGTTCTTTTTATTGCACTTCTTATTACATGGAGTCTATGGAAGCGACAATGGTGGACGTGCGTGCTTTTGTTTCTTCCTTTGGCCGTCTTCGCCGCGTGGCACGGGATCATTTATCTGATCTTCGGCGATGTACCGTTCCTTACAAGTGCCGCGAAACACGCGCTTCCCTTCCGGTCGCTGTTTGATGTTTTGCGCGGCGTGCAGGGCTATAACTCTCTTACGGCCTCATCGATTGCCTACGCGCTCTTCTTCTACCTGCCCGCGATTGCATGGATCTGTGTCAGGATCATCCGGAAGGGTTCGGTGGAGTTTTTGGAGTTCGCAGCACTCGCATTCCTCGGCCTGATGTCCGTCATGTCCTGGGACATCTGGGGCTCCATGACGAGCATCGGGCGGGTGATCACGCCCGTGTATCCGCTTGTCGTCCTCTACGCTGCAAAATATGATTCATGGACCGCACGATGGCTCGCCTGCGCGCTCATTGCGCTGGGTCTTGGCATCGGCGTTGCGCTGGCCCTCATTGTTCATCCATTCCTGATTGCATAATTCTCATGCCGCAACTTTCCATCCTCGTCCCCGTCTACAACGAAGAACGCACGCTTGCACACATTATGCCTGCGATCGCCTCCGCGTGTCCGCAGGCGGAAATCATCTACGTCGATGACGGATCGGCGGACGGCTCGCTGAAAATTCTGCAGTCCCTCGCGCGCCCTCAGGACCGCGTGATCGCGGCTGTACACGGCGGAAAAGGCGCTGCCATCCGGCGGGGATTGCAGGAGGCCGGAGGCACATACACTGTCATTCAGGACGCGGACCTCGAGTATGACCCCGCGGAAATTCAGATGCTGCTTACGGAGGCGCTCGCGTACCCGGGGTGCGCGGTATTCGGTTCGCGGTTCATTCAAAAAAATCCCAATCTCTACAAACTTTTTCTTTTGGGTAACAAAGTCCTTACGGCATGTCTGAATATTCTCTTTTTTTCACACCTCACCGACAGCTACACCTGTTACAAATTGCTCCCCACGCAGGCATTCCGGTCGCTCGGCCTCACTGCCGACGGCTTTGAACTGGAAGCCGAGATCTGCGCGCGTTGCGTGAAGAGCGGCATCGCCATCCGCGAACTGCCCATCAGCTACCGGCCGCGCAGCATCGAGGAAGGGAAGAAAATCCGCTTCTCGGATGCATGGAAGGGACTGACGATGATGCTCAGAATTCGCTTCTCACGATTGTGATGAAACAGACATGGCTACGGCGGCCCAATCAGATCGCAAATGCGTATCTGCTGCTGCTCGGCGTCTCCCTGTTCGTGTGGCCCGTCGTGATGGGGATCCCCTCGATGCGTGCACGGCTGCTCTGGATCGTTCTTGCAGCCGGGTGTTCCATCATCAGTGCGGCTTTAGTCGCATACGCAACCGACGGCTTGAAACTGCGGTTTGCGCCGCCTTCACAATCTCTTGTCATCACATCACTCGTTATCGGAGCAGCTTTACTAATCGCAAACATCGGCATTCCGCCGCTGACATTTTCCGATGAGCTCACGATTTCTTTGCCCGGGATGACCGCAGTCGCAAAACTTTCGCACCTCCTCGGATGGCCCGTCCTCATTCTCATCACACTGCTCAGTCTGTTTCTATCTGAGAGAGTGTCACGTTATAACACACTCGGCATCTTCCTCCTGCTCAGTATCGTTGCGGTAACAGTTGCACTCAAAGCGGGAAGTACGGGACTGGCTCTCCGCTATCCCCCGCTGGTGCATCTGATGCAGATCGGATCTGCGATCATCACGGGATCGAATCCGGTTCTCTTTCGCTTCCCGAATGTCCTCTGGACCATCGGCATGCTGACCGTGCTCTGGCACTTCACGCCGCGATGGACTGTGTTTGCGCGTGTCGCGGCCGCATGTGCAGTCATCCTCGGACCGCTCGGCTGGACGTATCACATGGTGCTCTATCAGGCATGCGGAGAGCTCACGATTGCACTCACTGCCATCTTCCTGACGCACGCGATTATCGAAAAGAAAGAAGCGTCGTACGAAAGCGCGTTCCTCGGAATGACGTTCGCTCTCTGGATACTCTACCGACCCACCTGCCTGCCGGTCTTTGTCGCAGTGCTCGCTCTTCTGTGTGTAACGAAACGATGGCGCTCTGCGCTGTGGATTGCGGCAATTGCACTGCCTGTGATTATTGCATGGATGGCGCTCTCACCGCTCTACACCGTTCAGTACAATCTCACGTCTTCCTCATACGCACTTGGAAATAATTCACACACATCGGTTGTGGAAGCAATTGCAACGGCAGCAAAAGCGCTGCCGGAAAATTTCCATCCGTGGATTCTTCTGATGTTTGCCGCAGTGACGATCCTCGCGCTGCTGAAAGGAACGCCGTCACAGCGTCTGCTGCTTGGCATTGCATGGATTGTTGCCCTCGCGAGCTCCGTACCGCAGCAGATTCTCGCGGGCAGTACTTTTTACGGAGTCGCACGGTTAAATATCCTCATACTCCTCCCCTTCGGCCTCGCCCTCGGATGCATCGCCATGCGTGCAGCGTGGTGGAGCAGGATTGCGACGGAAGCGGCTGTTATCCTCCTCATCGCTCTCACGCCCATTCGCTTCCTTGATTATGTTCAGTTGCTGCGCTCGCACTCTCCCGACATCTACCGCACACCACCCGAAGGCTACGACGCGCTGCCCGTGAGTGATGCGGCTGCTTTGCTTGTACCAAAATACAAAGACACGATCGTCATTCTTGCACCACAGTACGAATTCCTCGACTGGCTGATGGTGCAGGGCCTCATCTCCGCAGCGGACAAGCGCGGGATTCTTGACCGCAGCAATGCGTGGACCACTACATCCCGCGCACGTCCCGTTCTGGTGCAGGCACCGGTCACGACAACGTACGGACCGAATCTTTCGGAAGCAGATGAAGCGCGCCTGCGCGCTGCGCGTGAATGGGCGCTGAAACAAAAAGATCACAGGATTGTGAAACTGGGGATTGAGGAGACGGTGGTGGTGCCGTAGTAGATTGTTGTTCCTCCATCCCCAGCCCTTCCTCCGGGGGAGGAAGGGGGACGTTTGAAAGCGGCGGTCACAGGGACCGCCGCGTTTCTTTCAGCACGCATTCTTCTGGTTCCCCGCTACATACCAGCGGATATAAAGTCTGCGAGCCATCCATGCCTGCAGCAGATATCCTGCGGCTGCAGTCTGAAAGACGAGCATCAGGCTCAGGAAGAAGACGGGGGCACACACGAAGGCGACGACGAGACAGACAGTGGCAATGGCGCTGTGTATCAGGGCAA